>JAJFTX010000116.1 GCA_021372715.1 Methanobacterium sp.
AATCAGTAAATAAATAAAATTACTTAAATCCAAGAAAATTAACATTTAATGGTTCTTTTCTATTTTATAATAATTAAATAGGGTATTTATGTAGATTAAGATTATTACGTTTGGTTTAAAACTGAAATTCAATAAAAATCTTTTCTCTCAATATATAATAAAATTTTAATAGGATCGATGATGGATTAGTAATAAGGAATTACTAAAGGATTTATTAACATGATAACCGTTAACGAAAAGTTATGTAAAGGGTGTAACCTGTGCACGGAATTCTGTCCCCGACAGGTATATGAACAATCGGAGGAGTTGAATAAGCAGGGTATTCATATTCCTGTTCCAGTTAACAAGGATAAATGCACTAAATGCGGGTTATGTGCTTTGATGTGTCCAGATCAGGCAATAAAAGTGGAAGAGGATGAGAAGGATGAAGAATGAACAATTATTCATACAGGGCAATGAGGCCTGTGCTAGGGGAGCTATCGAGGCCGGGTGCCGATTTTTCGCAGGATATCCCATAACCCCCTCAACTGAGATAGCCGAGGACATGGCCCTCTTACTACCTCGAGAGGGAGGATCATTCATACAGATGGAAGACGAAATTGCAGCGTTAGGCGCGGTAATTGGGGCTGTATGGACAGGTCTTAAGGGTATGACCGCCACATCAGGCCCTGGATTTTCCCTGATGCAGGAGCATATTGGATTCGCGGTTATGACTGAAACACCGCTGGTAATCGTGAATATGCAGAGAGGTTCTCCATCTACTGGACAGCCCACCATGGCTTCTCAAAGTGATATGATGCAAGCCAGATGGGGGTCTCATGGAGATTATGAGATAATTGCTCTATCCCCCTCATCAGTTCAGGAATGCTTTGATTTCACTGTGGAGGCCTTTAACCTGGCAGAAAAGTATCGAGTACCTGTGATGGTCATGAGTGATGAAATAGTGGGGCATATGCGTGAGAAAATCACCATACCCAAAAAAGTGGATAGAACTCCTCGTAAGATGCCGGATGAAGGTCCTGAAACATTTTTACCATTTAAAGCCCCCTCTGATGGAACACCACCTATGCCAGCATTTGGAGATGGGTATAAAATGCATATAACTGGATTAACTCATGATGAAAGAGGATATCCTGATGCTTCAAGTCCTGAAGCTCATTCTAAACTTGTTAACCGGTTGTGCGATAAGATAAAGAACCATACAGATGATATAGTTAGAATTAAAAAAGAATTCACTGACGATGCTGAAATAGTGGTCATATCTTATGGAGCACCAGCTCGATCAGTACTAACCGCAGTTAAAAAAGCACGAAAACAGAATATTAAGGCAGGATTTATTAAACTAGAGACGGTATGGCCATTCCCTGAAAAATTAGTTAAGGAAGCAGCAGTCAATGCTAATAAAATAATAATGGTAGAGATGAATCTGGGTCAGATATTTTATGAGGTGGAAAGAGTACTTTCAGATAAAGAAGTAGTGCTCTTACCCAAAATCGGGGGGGAAATACATCAGCCCCAGGAAATACTGGATAAAATAGAACAATTAAGATAAATTAATGATAAAAACATAAAAGGAGAAAAAAATAATGGTTGAACCAGGGGAAAGTTCATTTTTAAAATATCTAAGGAGAGATAGGCTTCCTACTATCTTTTGTGCCGGATGTGGGAATGGAATTGCCATGAACACCTTCTTTAATGGTATGGAAATGGCAGAAATTGATTTTGACAATTTGATATTGGTATCGGGTATTGGATGCTCCAGCCGGATACCAGGATATGTGCTCTGTGATTCATTACACACCACCCACGGCAGACCCATCAGCTTTGCCACCGGTATAAAACTGGCCAACCCAGAACATGACGTGGTTGTTTTTAGTGGAGATGGTGATGCGGCAGCTATCGGGGGCAACCACCTCATACATGGGGCTAGAAGAAACATAGATATCACGGTGATTTGTATCAACAACAACATCTACGGTATGACCGGGGGTCAGATCAGTCCCACCTCACCCCAAGGAAGTTATGGATCCACAGCTCCTTACGGAGCATTAGAAAGGCCTTTCAGCCTTTCGGATCTGGTAACCGCAGCAGGAGGTACTTACGTAGCACGATGGACTACCGCTCAGCCAGTTCAATTATCTGTAGCCATAAAAAAGGGCTTTCAAAATAAAGGATTCTCCTTCATAGAGGTTATGTCCCAATGTCCCACCTATTTCGGACGTAAAAATAAACTCAGAAGCCCCATTGACATGTTAAATTGGATGAAAGAATCTAGCATCCTTAAAAGAAAGGCAGATAAAATGGATGAAAGTGAACTTGAAGGAAAAATCATTGTAGGGGAGTTTCAGAAAACTGAAGAACCTGAATTCTCTGATAAATTATGCAAATTACTGGAAGAACAATGTGTCACCGGAAAACCAAAGGCTGTTAGATCAGCCTATCAGGAGGATTGAATTTGCGTAAAGATATAAGAATCGCAGGATTTGGTGGTCAGGGAATAATATTAGCAGGAATAGTTATTGGTAAGGCAGCAGCACTCCATGATAATTTAAACGCCGTCCAAACACAATCTTATGGCCCAGAAGCCAGAGGTGGAGCTTCTAAAACTGAAGTAGTTATCAGTGATGAGCAAATAGATTATCCCAAGGTACAGAATCCAGATATATTCGTAGCCTTATCACAGGAGGGTTTAACAGCTTATCTGGATGATCTTAAAGATAATGGGATATTAATTATTGATCCAGATATGATCAATGAAAAAGAACTACTTCCTTTTGTTAAGAAACACCATATAAAGTTATATAAAGCCCCAGTGACCAGAACCGCTGAGGAGAAGATAGGATTAAAAATAGTGGCCAATATCGTGATGATTGGAGCGGTAACCAGAATGACTGGTGTAATATCTGAAGAAGCTGCCCGTAAAGCAGTAGCAGAAAGTGTACCTCCAGGAACAGAGAAGAAAAATCTGGAAGCATTTGAGGCAGGAGCTGCACTGGCCAGTGAGTAGGAGGTTTTAAAAATGAAAATATACGAGTACCTTGCTAAAGATTTATTTAAAAAGAACGGAATACCCGTGCCTCAGGGATATCTAGCCCAGAGCATTGAAGAAGCAAAGAAAGCATCTGAAGATATTAATAAACCTCTGGCACTGAAATCTCAGGTTTTAGTTGGAGGAAGAGGTAAAGCAGGAGGCATAAAATTCGCTGATAAATCTGAAGAGGTGCCAGAGCTGTTTAATCAACTCTTGAAATTAGAGATAAAGGGAGAAAAAGTGGAGATGGTACTCCTCGAGGAGAAGTTGGATGTGCAATCCGAATTCTACATCAGTGTGGTTATGGATCGGTCAGCTAAGATGCCACTTATAATGGCCAGTACGGAAGGTGGAGTGGATATAGAGCAAGTAGCCAGGGAAACCCCTGAAAAATTAGTTAAATATCATATTAATCCCTTAGAAGAATTTTTCCCTTATCAGGCTAGGGATATAGCCATTAATATGGGTGTCCCTAATCCTTTAATCTCCAAAGTAGGTTCATTTATCTGGAGATTGTTCAACGTCTTTATGAAATATGATGCCACCATAGCAGAGATTAATCCACTGGTACTTACACCAGAGGGACTTATAGCTGCTGATGCTAAACTGGAAATAGATGATGATGCTCTTTATAGACAAAGAGAACTTGCCAGTTTTGAAACAGAGAAAAAAGACGAATTTGCCTATGTTAAACTGGAAGGAAATATAGCAGTCATCGGAAATGGAGCAGGACTTACCTTGAGTGGAATGGACATGTTAAAACTTTATGGGGGAGAACCAGCTACTTTCCTGGATATTGGTGGTGGAGCATCTCAGGATAACATTGCCAGAGCATTAAATTTGGTTTTGTCGAATCCTAATGTGAAAGTGGTTTTCTTAAATGTTTTAGGAGGAATAACCAGGGCGGATGATGTGGCAAATGGGGTTATTAATGTTCTTAAAGATGCAGAACGGGAAGTTCCCCTGGTTATTAGGCTTACAGGAACCAATGAAGAAGAGGGGCAACGAATTTTAACAGAAGCAGGTGTTTCATATGAAACTTCTATGGAAGCAGCTGCTAAAAAAGCGGTGGAAATTGCTGAATCCCTTTGAAAAAAATAAAATTATTTTTCCTTTAAATTAGAAAAAAATGAAACCATTGGGGTTTCATTTTTAGTTCATTTTCTGTCGTTACTGTCCGGTCATTCCCTGCAGATAAGTGAATAAACTTTGTAGGTAGGTCCAAATCTGGTTTAATATGCCTGTTGATTGGGATGCTGTTTGTGTGGCGTTTTGTAGACTATTTTTGAAATCGGTCAGACTTCCCTGGGCTTGTTGTGCGTTGGACAATGAGGTAGCTATTTGCTGTGCCTGTTGTTCTGTGAGGTTGATGTTCATATTATTAGCCACGTTGACTACGATGGTTTGTATTTGGGTTACATCGGTTAGGTTTTTGTTTTGTACTTCGTTTTGCACTTTTTCGAAGAGGATGGCTATGTTATCGGCGCTCTGGTTGGTCTGATTGGCTATACTGCTTTGAGTATATATCTCCTGGGTAGCTGCTTTTTTAGCGTTATCCGGTATGGGAGTTCCTACTGCGATTTCATATGATTTTAAAACACCTGCCAGTGCAGATTCTCCAGTTGCTGATACTGGTGAGGTTACAACCACATATCCATTGTTGATTCCAGTTGATTTTAGAGCGTTTTCATACATTTTAGGTGTTACCAAATATATTTTACTGGTGTCTACTACTACCTTTATTCCGGAGGTGTAGCTCAGGTCCACTAGGGCACAGGATACTATTTCACTAGGCTTATAGGTTGTGCCACTTATGTTCTGGGATATTAGATTAACTTCAGAGGCTGTTATAACCTTGGTAGTAGCATTAGTGATATTTTTATCGGTGTTTGATTTAAAATAATTCATCACAGAATTTTTCCAAGCTGAATTGGCATCAGTTGCTTCTCCTAATGTTATTACAAATCCTGATGCGGAGTAAATAGGGCTTAAAGCCATTAATACGACTAAAATACCGATTAATATTTTCTTCATATTCATCACCTTGAATTTTTATTATTTTATTATTCTTATTTTTATATATTATATGATTTTGATTGTATTCTTAGCAAATAAAGTATATATAATCTTCTATTATCGATGTACTTTACAGATAAGTATTATTGTATTAATTTAATGAATAAAAAAAATAGAGTAATATTATTCCAGAAGAACCACTCTGCTTTCAAGAGACTCGTTAACTATTTCTTTATGACAGAGCTCAGCCACTGAAGATGCAAAATCACATATATCTTTATTACGGGGCATATGTTCAAATTGTAATCTTTTCCTAGAGTTTCCTACGTACATATAAGCTTTTATCTCCACGAAATCAGGGTTTGCTCTTTCGATGATCCTGGCGTATTCCTGGGGTAAAGTCATATTATAATCTTTCACGCAGGTCATACGAATTACAGTTCTACAATCGAAGCTGGATAATAAATCCAGAGATTCATTTAACTTCTCCCATCCCTTCTTTATCTGGGGGTCACATAGTTGTTCATATATCGCTGGTGTAGGGGCATCTAGTGAAAGGTATAACTGAGTTGGCTCCACTTCTAAGTTCTCTAAACGGGATGGGGTTAGCCCATTGCTTACTAAAAATGTGGTGAAGTTTCTTTTTTTAAATTCAATCAATAAATCCTCGATAAGTGGGTAGAGCATGGGTTCTCCGGCTAGGGAGATAGCAGCGTTATTGGGGTCTATACATTCATCTAATTTTTTAGGGTCGGATTGGGAGTTTCCAAAAAATCCACAGAGAAGATTTCTCTGGACATCTATGCAGCCATCTATTATTTCTGCGGGTTCGTCGTATTCTTGGTTCCATTCTGTCTGGGTTATGGAGATATCTCTCCAGCAGAAGAGACATTTATGGTGACAGAAAGAGATGCTGGGGGACATTTGTAAACAACGATGACTTTCTATTCCATAAAATTTCTCTTTGTAACATACTCCTTCGTTCACGATGCTTTTTTTTGTCCAATGACATATTTTAGCTGCAGCGTGTTTATGGGTTCCTACAAAGCGATAACCTTTTTTTTCCAGGTCACTAAATTCATTTTCTGTTAGAGACATTTATACTCCGTTTAAGGTTTTAATAATTAGAATTCTTTGTATTTCAATTAATCAGGTTATATATAAAATAATCTCATATGTTGTTAATTAATAACAAATTGTTTTAAATCTCTACATTTTATTATAAAGTAAATTAACTTTTTTAAAATGTTATATTCTTATTATTAATCTTTCTTGGAATTGATTTCATCTGAATTAATTGAGAAGTTAACCGTAATATTTTTATGATCTTATCATTAAATTGAGATATATATTAGTGCATACTATTTTGGAGGATAATTAATGAAGGAAATCACCAGAACCCCCATTGTAATTCTAAATTTTAAAACCTACATGGAATCCACTGGAGAAAAATCATTACAACTGGCTAAAATTTCAGAAGAAGTGGCCCAGGAGACAGGAGTGAACATCGCGGTAGCACCCCAACACGCAGACTTGTTCCGTATATCCCAGCAGGTAGAAATACCTGTACTGGCTCAGCATGTAGATGCGGTAGATGCTGGCGGACACACTGGAAGTGTATTACTTGAATCAATTAAAGAAGCTGGAGCCTCTGGTTCTTTAATAAACCATTCTGAAATACGCATGAAACTGGCGGACATTCAAAATGTGGTGGAGAAGCTCAGTAAAAATCGAATGGTCAGTGTTTTATGTACCAATAACATAGAAACCAGTGCAGCAGCATCCACTCTTAAACCAACATTTGTAGCTATAGAACCTCCGGAGCTTATAGGATCGGGTATTCCAGTGTCTCAGGCAGAACCAGAAGTAGTAGAAGGTACTGTAGAATTAATTCATCAGATAAATCCTGAAGTTAAAGTACTCTGCGGAGCAGGAATCAGCACTGGTGATGATATGCAGGCAGCTCTTGATTTAGGTAGTGAAGGTGTTTTACTTGCTTCGGGTATTCTATTGGCGGATGAACCTAAAAAGGCACTATTAGATCTGGTAAGCAAATTATAGTTACTTATTAAATAAATTCATAGAAAGTAATTTTAAATGTTAAATATTAGGATGTAAGCCATATGTCCCTGGACTTTTACACTATCGATGATCTAGAATTAAAGGATAAAGCGGTTCTGGTAAGGGTGGATGTAAATTCACCTGTAGATCCAAATACTGGTCTTATTCTAGATGATACTCGAATTAGACTGCACGCAGAAACCATAGCAGAACTATCCCTTAAAGGAGCCCGGACGGTGGTATTAGCCCATCAAAGCAGACCTGGAAAAGATGATTTTACCACCTTAAAACAACATTCAGAAGCCCTTTCTGCTATATTAGACAAACCAGTCAAATATGTAGATGATATCTTTGGAAGCAATGCCCGTGAACATATATCTGCACTGAAAAGTGGAGAAATTCTACTCTTGGAGAATGTACGTTTTTATTCAGAGGAAATATTGAAAAGAGATCCTGATTTACAGGCAGAAACACATATGGTCCGTAAATTATCTCCTATGGTTGATTATTTTATTAATGATGCTTTTGCCGCCGCCCACCGATCTCAACCTTCCCTAGTGGGATTTGCCCTTAAATTACCATCTGCTGCTGGAAGGGTGATGGAAAGGGAGTTAAAAGCTTTATATAGTGCTGTTAATAATGTGGAAAGGCCATGTGTATATGTTTTAGGAGGGGTGAAGGTTGATGACTCCATAACTATCACTGAAAATGTTCTTCGAAATGGAAGTGCAGACTTTATTCTTACCACAGGTTTGGTGGCTAACATCTTCCTCTGGGGAGCTGGGACAGATATTAAAAAAACCAACAAGGAATTCATTAAAAATAAAGATTATTGTGATTGTGTTAAAAAATGTAAAAGCCTATTAAAGGAATTTGAAGGAAAGATAATAATTCCTAAGGATGTTGCAGTGTCGGTTGATAATATGAGAGAGGAATTTTCTGTAAAGAAAATACCTGATCTGCCCATTTATGATATTGGTACGGAAACCATTAAGGAATACGCTAAAATTATAAGAAGTGCACGGACACTTTTTGCCAATGGTCCTGCTGGTGTATTTGAACAGGATGGTTTCAGTATAGGTACTGAGGATATTTTAAATGCAATAGCGTCTTCGTCAGGATTTTCTATTATTGGGGGGGGCCATCTAGCGGCAGCTGCCAATCAAATGGGATTATCTGGAATTAGTCACATCAGTAGCGGCGGCGGTGCGTCCATCAGTCTCCTGGCTGGGGAGAAATTACCTGCTGTGGAGGTTTTAAGACAGGCTAAGGTTGTCTATAAATTATAGTTTGTCTAATATTTCCTATTGATCAATCCACCAAAAACTATTTAAGCCAACATTTCCAATACCTAATATGCCTCGGTAGCTCAGTCTGGTGGAGCGCGAGACTTGTAATCTCGTGGTCGCGGGTTCAATTCCCGTCCGGGGCTCTAAAAACGAGGAAAAAGATAGTTTAAATACATTTAGGGACCATAGGGTAGCTTGGTCGATCCTTTGGGCTTTGGGAGCCTGAGACTCCGGTTCAAATCCGGGTGGTCCCATATGAACTTCCCGCCTTAGCTCAATTTGGCAGAGCGTCGGACTGTAGATCCGAATGTTGCTGGTTCAAGTCCGGCAGGCGGGATCCTACTTATTATTAGTTGAGAAGGAACTTAGTAATATTAAATTTAAAATTCCTCTCCAGATAAACACAAGGTTTATATATCATGACCGTAAAAACAAAAGTATTTATGCTGGCACAGGTATAATCAAGTTTACTCTCGTTCTAAAGAGCTGCCCTGGTGGTGTAGGGGCTATCATGCGGGCCTGTCGAGCCCGCGACTCGGGTTCAAATCCCGGCCAGGGCGTTATGGGCCCGTAGCTCAGTCTGGCAGAGCGCTTGGCTTTTAACCAAGTGGCCGCGGGTTCAATTCCCGTCGGGCCCGTTCTTGATTTTAAACTGGAGGATGGATTGTGAAGAAGGATATTTTAAAACACAAATTAGTTCCAGAACATGCTATTTTGTCAAAAACAGAAGCTAATAAAATAATAAAACAGTTAAACGTTCATCAAGAACAACTTCCAAAGATAAAGGTAGATGACCCGGTTGTAAAAGAAATTGGTGCAAAATCGGGAGATATTTTAAAAATTACCAGAAGAAGTCATACTGCTGGAAAATTTATTACCTACCGTCTGGTTCTTTAAGATTTTGGAATTAAATTAATTGAAATTACATCAATTAAAATTAATGGAGTTGTTTGAATAGAATTGATTTATACTGATTAAAGTCATATTATATATTAATAAATGGTTAAGGAGTATTATTAAAAATACAAAATTAATTATTATTAATATTTTTAGAATTATTAGAATTATTTATACAAAAACAGAAAGCTATGATTTATTTTTTGGAGGAGTTTAATGGTAAAAAATGCATGGGAACTGGTTGATGCATTTTTTGATGAATACAATTTGGTAGATCATCACATCAAATCATATAATGACTTTGTAGACCACCGTATACAGGATATAATAGATATAACTGAACCAATAGTTCTCGAACAAGGAGAATATTCCATAAAAACAGGAAATTTAACAATTAAAAAGCCTTTCATAAAGGAGGCAGACGGATCCAAGAGTAAGATATTTCCTACTCAGGCTCGTCTTAGAAACCTTACCTACTCAGCCCATATGTACTTGGAGATGTCATTAATTAAGGGTGAAGAAGAGCAGGAAATGGAAAATGTTTACATCGGTGAAATGCCGGTGATGCTGAAATCAAACATATGCCATCTTAATGGGCTTAATGAAAAGGAATTAGATGATAATGGGGAAGATCCACAGGATCCAGGCGGTTATTTTATTGTCAACGGTTCAGAAAGGGCTATTGTAACAATGGAAGAAATAGCTCCTAATAAGATTATCCTGGAGCGAATCGGCGAAAAAGAAGATAGAAGAGCCAAAGCTATTGTTACATCAATAAAAAGCGGTTTCAGAGCTAGAATAACTTTAGAATATCGAAAACCCCGTAAAAAGGGAGTATTTCTCAGGATATCCTTCCCATATGTTCCTGGAGAAATACCATTGGTTGTATTACTACGGGCGCTGGGTCTAGAAACAGATAAAGACCTAGTAAACAGTATATCAGAGGAAAATGATATACAATTTTTACTTATAGACGATATACAGACTTCAGAAATAACCAACAATTATGATGCTATCAAATACATAGGAAACAGAGTAGCCAAGGGAATGACAGAGGAATACCGAATTAAAAGGGCAGAAGACGTAATCGATCGATATTTACTGCCACATATTGGTGTTGAACCAGATAAAAGAGCGGAAAAAGCCACTTATCTGGCTGAAATGGCGGAGATGCTTTTACAAGTAATTTTCGATAAGAGAGAACCACACGATAAAGACCACTACGCTAACAAGAGACTTAGAGTATCTGGAGATCTAATGGAAGACTTATTCCGTGTGGCATTCACCAGTTTAACCAGGGATATGACCTACCAACTGGAAAGAAGTCTAGCAAGAGGAAAAGAACCCTCTGTAAAACAGGCTGTACGTTCTGATGTGTTAACTGAGAATATCAAGCATGCCATAGCAACAGGAAACTGGGTTGGTGGAAGAGCTGGTGTAAGCCAATTACTTGACAGAACCAGTTACATGGGTACTTTATCTCATTTAAAAAGAGTTGTATCGCCATTATCACGAAGTCAACCACACTTTGAGGCTCGTGATTTACACCCCACTCAATTCGGTAAGATATGTCCAAACGAAACTCCAGAGGGCCCTAACTGTGGGTTGGTGAAAAACTTGGCCATACTGGCCAAAATATCAGAAGGTTCAGATTCAGAAGAACTGGAAGATGTAATCAAGAAAATGAAATTGATAAATCCAATT
>JAJFTX010000119.1 GCA_021372715.1 Methanobacterium sp.
ATTACCCCGTCTTCAGCAAGGCCATAGTACCCAATGCGGGAGCTCCTCTGGCTGAAGGAGAAATTAATGTACCACTTAATTGTGGTAATGTGGTGGTTAATCCCTACGATATGGTTCTAGGCGATGATTGTGGAGTGGTGGTAGTACCTGGATCAATTTTTTCCAAAGCATTAAAACAAGCTCTGCAGATAAAAAAAGATGAAAAGGAAATAATAAAAAAAATAGATGTCGGTTATTCTTTATCCACTATCATTAACCCCTAAATAAATATTAAATCCTTTTAAATTGTTATCTAATTTGGGAATTGAGGTTTATGGAAGATACCTACGAGACTATAAGGAAACATAAATGGAAGATAGTTCTGTCATTTGCCTTAGCATTCTTTATTATCTTCGCCATTACCGTCGCGGTTGGTTTAGGGGACACTATAGAAATTTTAAGCCATGCTAACTGGTATTTTATCCTCCTAAATTTTCTATTAGAAGGATGCATTATAATAACCTGGGCTTTACGATGGAAGCTAATCTTAGGAGTGGTAGGTGAAGCTCCTGGTTTTAGTAGCCTCACTGCCATGTTATTGGCCAGTATCTTTGGAAACAACGTCACTCCCGGTGCTGCTGGTGGTGAACCATTAAGGGCTTATCTTTTAAGAGAAGTAAATGGGATGCCCTTTGAGATAGGATTGGCCTCATCAACGGCTGATCGGGTTTTTGAATTCTTCCCCTTTGTAATTATATCAATCTTCGCAGCATTTTTAATCTTAACTTGGGAGATAGAATTCTGGACCAAGTTAATTGTATTCATCCTCATAGTATTCTCTTTATTTTTCTTTTTAATATTATTATACGCTGTTTGGAGAAAAGAAGTAGCTACCAAATTCATATTATCTATAACCAAATCAATTTTTCCCTTTTTTAAAAGACTTGCTAAAAGCGAGATGAATTTTCATGAATTAGCTGATAAAATAGTATTTTATATTAACCGGTTCTCCCACGGGTTTTTACAAGTGGTTAAAGATCGGGAAATATTCATCATTGGATTTATCATTTCTTTCATTATGTGGGGTCTGGATATCGTGCGATTCTACGTATGTTTCCTTGCAGTAGGTGTTTATCCTCCTTTTTTTCCATTGGTGATTATTTACACAGTGGGAATACTGATTTCATTAGCTCCTCTACTACCAGGATCCTGGGGAATTCGTGAAGCCACCATTGTAGGTCTTTTCGCCGTAGTGGGTGTGGCTGGAGATGTGGTTATATCCGCCAGCCTCATTGACCGGGTGGCTAGTTACATTGTCCCTACATTCCTAGGTGCCTTAGCTGCTCTTTATTACGGAAGACATATAAGCAGGAATAGAAAAAACACGGCTTAAAAAAAATTTATAAAAACATTTATAGGTTTATCTATTGATATTTAATTTTATCGAAAGATTTATATACTACCTCATCAAGAATAATAGTATATAAAAGTTTCGGTTTGAATGCATGAAAAAGATAGGAAGTATCTCTCATATATCCAATCGGGGCCGATTGATCGTTAGATCCAATCTGACCCCTGGTTTCGGAATGTCTGTTTTTTTAAAAAATAAGAAAAAAGTTGGTAATGTAAGTGATGTATTTGGCCCTACAAAAGAGCCCTACATATCCATAAAAGTGCATGCCAAAAATTCTAGAAATCTTGAATATCGAGTTGGAGAGACTCTTTATGTATCATCCAAACCTAATAAAAAATGGGGGCGACGAAAACGAAGGAAGAAATAAAGCAGGATGTTGTTGATAA
>JAJFTX010000123.1 GCA_021372715.1 Methanobacterium sp.
AATTGGATATTTCCCCAATTATATCATCAAAACTCACAAAAT
This sequence comes from Methanobacterium sp., assembly GCA_021372715.1. Taxonomy (GTDB): domain Archaea; phylum Methanobacteriota; class Methanobacteria; order Methanobacteriales; family Methanobacteriaceae; genus Methanobacterium_A. The sequence goes on from JAJFTX010000123.1 coordinate 43, forward strand.
CTCCCTTAATAAAATGTGGTATCCTTAAAGAAATCCAGATACGATACAGATCCTTACCTGTATTTTTATCATGACCCATCAGACGGGGTGATTCTTTAACCACACCTCCTAAAACATTTTTAAGTGCATCAGTGAGTTTTCGAGCAGCTTTATATGATCCCACATAATAATCCACCCCTTCCTTTATCAGGGCTCGCTGTGAAATATAAGCCATTCTATTATCCCTTGATAGATGTTCTAATCGATTTTTTAGTATGCTATCAACATTTTCTATCTCATCCTGGGAAGGATATCTTTCATTAGCTCTTAATTGGATCACTGCTTCGTAGTATCCGGAAGCATATTTACTGCAATCTGGACAGACACTTCTTTTGACTTTTATATAGGCTGGAAATTCCTGGACAACCTCCTCACCTAAAACCTTTCCCCTTACCGTAACTAGGAAAGTGAAGGTTGAACCACGTTCATTAATAAGTTCCAATGATAATTTTTCCTGTGATACTGATTCATCCACTTCCACGTGTTCTAGGATGATCTCAGCCAACTGATCTTCCAGGGATAGATTAGAATCCATCCACTTTGTTTTTTTATGGATAGATCCGCAATGAGTACAAATGGTGAGTTCTATATTATCAGGTATATGAATTAAACTGGTTTTTTCTATAAAACAAGAACTGCATAGGTTTTGGTAAAGTTTTTCATCTGTTTTTCCACATTTGGTGCAGAATGCTTTACCTTTCATAATATGACCTCTCCCCATTGAAATTAAATAATATTCCTAAAAAATAGATGTGTTTAAAATATGATAAAAAAAATAAATAATCTTTAGGCTGATTATAGGGTTTTTAAAGGTGCTTTAGCACCACAGGCTTCACATTTCAGGATGAATATGCGGTCTTCTCTTATTATGCGGGTGTCTGGCCGATTGCATTCGTGGCACATAATAAATCTCTTCACATAATCATCTATTCTATCGTTTATTAGATAGTGGGTGAATTTTCCCTGCATAATGGCTCTGCTACCTTCCAGGTTCCCGGCTGTTCCCATCTCTCTTAAAAGGAATTTGAGAATGTGCTGGGGGTCTCGGTTAAGCGCATCTGCAATCTCCGAGAAATTCTGTATAATGGTCCGGTTTCCCTGGATCATAGAGTATGCTTTGGGTACCTGGAATCTTTTTGTTTCCAGAACTTTTTGGGGCAGTTGATCTATGGCCCGGTCTAATAATTCGTTATAGTCACTCATGAAAAATCCTCCTTAATATAAAAATAAATCTCTGTTAAAAACAGGTGGGAATTTAAATTTATAATATTATTATATGTTATTTTGAATTTTTTTATATATATTATTTATGCAATTCTAGGATTTTATGAATTTTATTTTTATACATTTCTAAGAATTTATGATTATTATTTTTACGCAAATTTCAGGACTTTAAATCTATTTTATTCATGAAATTATAAAAAAATATTTTATAATTAAGTAAAATTCTATTTCATGTAAAATAAAATAGATAGGGGAATTAAACTATTTTATAGTAACCCTGTTTGGGTTCGTATATGGTTCCATTCCTCTTTAAGAATCTGATCACTTCTTCGGCTTTTTCTTCGTCCATTTGGAATCTATCTTCCAGTTCATCCATTAACATTTGTTTAGGGGCTTTTCCACCGAATTCATCTTCTAGTCGCTTGATGGTTGTAACCACATTCCTGAATTTATCCCGATCTGACTTAGGGGTTCTTCCTTCTACCTTATCGATATCCACTTTACCAGTTTCTGGATCATATCCGACTTGTTTTAAACATTTCTGCTGTAATAGGATGGCTCTTTTAGCATCATAGTCGGTAACTTCCTGTCCCAAACGTATACGGGCACTTGCTTCAGATAATCTAACCAGAGCTTCCAGTTGACGAGCTGTTATAGGTACGGGAGCGTCTTCTTCTTCATCTACTCCTCCTCTCATTCCTACATAGAACTCCTGAAGCACCCTCATAGCTTCTTGAGTGAGTTTGGGATGAACTTCTTTTCTAGCATAGGCTATGTATTTACGCAGAAGTTCTGGGTCTATCTCGAAGGGTATGGATGTGTTTTTATGAATGCGAAGAATATGGCCGGCTAATTTTTTATCCCTTTCTGGATCTGGTTTGTCTTCAATAACAAATATCAGATCAAAACGGGATAGTATTGTGGATGGTAGGTTAATCTGTTCGGCGGTTGGTTTGAAACGATCGAATCTGCCGAATTTAGGGTTTGCGGCTGCTAAAACTGAACATCTGGAGTTTAGAGTGGCCATTATACCTGCTTTGGCAATACTGATGGTCTGTTGTTCCAGGGCTTCATGTATGGCTGATCGGTCTTCTGGTCGCATTTTATCCAGTTCATCAACGCATACATTACCCCGATCTCCCAGGACTAGGGCTCCTGCTTCCAGTGACCATCCTCCTAGTTCATCTCGCACAGCTGCAGCTGTAAGACCTACGCCACTGGTACCTTTCCCACTAGTGTATATTCCTCGGGGTGCTAGTTTAGATACGTATTTCAGCATCTGAGATTTTCCTATACCGGGATCTCCCACTATGAGGATGTGGATGTCTCCTCTGATCCGGGTTTTATCCTCTAGTAACTTGGCAGAGCCTCCGAAGAGTTGTAGGGCTATGGCTTCTTTAACTTCTCGATATCCCTGTATGGAGGGTGCTGTGGAATTTATGATTTTATTGTATACATCAGGGTCTGAGGCTAATTTTTTTATTTCTTTCTCATCCTCAGGGTCTATTTTAAGTTCTTCAAATTCTTGTTCCAGGGGTTCGATGTAGTTTCCGTAGATATAGTTTTTAAAACGTTTGGTTTTTTCATCACGGACTGTCTTGAGATGTCCAGTTATTCTAACAATATCTCCAGGGGTCAGCTCATCCACTAGGTCGTCTTCCAGCACTATCAGTATTTGCCTGGGTTGTTCTCCTCCTGATAGATTTTCAAGTGGTTCCTGTAGTTTGGTGGTTTGGGTGTCCATGAATTCAGATTCTTCCTGGAGTAGACGGAATGATCTGCCTCCACATTCTTGGCATATGGCAGGTTCGCTTATTAGAGTGTTTCTTTGGGGTATTTCATGAAGTCTCATACAACTTCTACATTCAAAAGTAGCATTCATTATTCTGGGACGTATTTCATCTGTTTTTCGGACGATGCCATCTACAGCTACGAATTTGCCGATGTATTTACTCCTTAACAATCTTAATGGTATGTTGTTTCTTATGTTTTCAAATCGGATGTTTAGATCTGCATTTTTACGCAGGGGGTCTATGTTACGGATTGCTTTTTGCGCTGCCTTAATTACTTCTTCAGGTTTTTCAATTAAAAGATCGGCCAGGTCTGCATAGAACATCTCCAAATCTGTATAATCTACTACGATGGATCTTTCATCTGGATATTTTTCCAGTGCTTCAAAGACTTTATCTTTATATTTATCACTGCTGAAGAAATCTTCAAATTTTGCTACGGATGTTTTGGTTTTGTCTGTAGTTATCTCGGCTGATGTTGGCATTAAAAAAATTCTCCCTTGATGATTTTAATGATTTTTTTGATAATTAAATTAATTATATTCATAATAATAATTATATTTTTAGTAATAATTATTATGTATAAACTCATGGATTGACACTAGAAATATAATTTTTTAACTGGATATATTTTTCAAACCAAAATTGTAGATAAATATATTACTAAAATCGATGATATAACTAGGTGTTATTAAGAATTAATTTTATAGTTTATATATTACATTAACATATTATAATGTGTTTAACATAATAGCTAGAGGCATAAAATTGAGAAGATCACGATTAAATTTATTTAAAGCAACATCCATGACCATTTCTCTTTTGGGAATAATAATGGTGGTGGTTACCATTGGAGTTTTGGGTTATTTGGCTTTTGAAGCTTTATCATCCACAATATCCACCGATGTAGGTTATGGTAATTCCTATGATAAACTTGCCACATTAAAAACTGACTATAATGCACTTAGCAGTCAGTATGATCAATATAAGTTGACTATTGATGATGTAAGTAATCAGAATGCAACAGCAGACTATGATAAAGCACACATCGAACTTATAAGGGCCCAATCTGATATATCTGATGCAGAAAGCGCTATGGCAGCTAAGAAATCGCCTGAAGAGGTTCAGAAAAGGATTGAGATTGCTCAACAACAATTGGTTAAAGCCAGTCAGGCCCTAAAGGATTTACAGGCCAAATATGGTTAATATAACTATTTTTTATTTTTAGCAACCACATACATCTCTACACTTTTCTTACGTGAAGAAGGTGGTTTGGTGCTTTTAACAGTTTTAAAATCTTTTTTAATGTTTTTTAGAATATTTTCAAATTCTTCACCCTGAAAAACTTTTATAACTAAACTTCCCCGGGGTTTTAGTATATCTCGGGCTATTTTAAGAGCATTTTCTACCAAATCCAGGGCTTTGATTTGATCCACATCTTTTATACCGGTGAGTCTAGGTGAAGCATCAGAAAGAATGACATCTGCTTGGCTACCAGTGACTTTTATTATCTTTTTTATTGTTTCTTCTTGGGTGAAATCCCCTATTATACCCAGAAAGTTACTCTGCTCCATGGATTTGATCCTCTGCAGATCAACTCCCACAACCAATCCATCTCCTCCAGTCTTCTCCAAGGCAACCTGAGACCAACCACCAGGAGCGGCTCCTAAATCAACTATAATATCTCCTTGTTTGATAATTTTATATTTATTATCTAGTTGAAGTAGTTTATAAGACGCACGGGAGTGATAACTCTCTTTTTTGGCTTGTTTATAATAGGGTTCCTGTTTTCTTTCTTTATTCCATTTTTTACTCATCAGTACCAGGTCCTTTGAAATTTAGAATCTTGCAGACAGGATCTCCTATTTTAATTATTCTACTCTCCATGGTGTTATCTTTAAGTTCAAGAATCATAACTGTGGGGTCAGACATCCTAGGCACAGTAGGGCTTCCGGGATTCAATAAAACAATATCATTTAATTCTTTCATAAAAGCCCAGTGGGTATGTCCTGTTATTAATACATCCACACCCAGTTCTTGGGCAATGTATTTAAGTTGTTGGGTATCACCACGAGGATACACTTCCCCATGATTAAGACCAATTTTGATGCCTTCAACATTTATTATATCATTTTTTGGTAAATTTGTGCCATAATAATAATCCATATTTCCCTGGACACACCGAGTAGGGGCCAGATTCTCCAATTGTTTACGGACATCAACGGATACCAGATCTCCAGCATGTAAAATTAAATCTACCTCTTTAAATAATTCAAAAACCGTATCTGGAATTTTATTAGCTCTTTCAGGTATATGGGTGTCTGATATTACTCCTATCAACATCTATTCGCTCCTACCTACTTTGATTACAATTCTTAAATTAATATTGTTTATTAATCAATTTCAAGCTTTTATAGGTTAATTTAATATAAATTTTTTTTAGTACATACATACTTTATATACCATCGTTGATAATATTTTTAAGATTATAAAAGTATCAATTTTTTCCAAACTTATACGATCCAAGTTAATTAATTGAGTGATTATCATGCATGAGGTCATTATATGCGAGAAACCAAAGGCATCTGAGAAGATATCAACAGCTCTTCCTGGTAGTGTGGTTAAGAAGAACTATAAAAGAGTTCCCTATTATGAAGTAGAAGATAATGGTAAAAAAACAACAGTACTAGCTGCAGTTGGGCATTTATATTCATTAGCACCTAAAAACAGGAAGAAGAAAAAATTTGACTTAGAATGGGTGCCTCTTTATGAAAAGGATAAAACAAAAAAATACACTAAAAATTATGTAGATGCCATTAAAAAGCTTTCTAAAGATGCTGATAGATTTATACATGCCTGTGATTATGATATAGAGGGAACCCTTATAGGATATAATGCTTTAAAATATGCCTGTGGTCCTGAAAGTTTGGATAAAACGGTGAGAATGAAATTCTCCACCCTGACCGATGAAGATATATTAGAAGCCTATGATAACCCCATATCTCTGGATATCAGCCAGGTTGATAGTGGAATCGCACGTCATGTTCTTGATTTTCTATTCGGAGTTAATATATCAAAATACCTTACTGATGCAGTGATGAAATCGACTCAGAGATATATACAGCTCTCTGCTGGTCGAGTGCAAACACCAACACTTTCCATACTGGTTAATCGGGAAAAAGAGATAAATGAATTCATACCAGAGCCCTACTGGCTTATTAAAGCCTATTTGGGGGGTGAAATAACTGCTGATCATAAGAAAGGTAAGATATTTGAAAGATCAGATGTTGAAAAAATTTTGGCAGATTGCCAGAATAAAGATGCATTGGTAACGAAAATAGCCCTTAGAAAGTCCAAGAAAATTCCCCCATTTCCCTTTGATCTAGGATCTTTACAATCAGAAGCTTATTCTCTATTTGGTTTCAGTCCTAAGAAAACTCAGCAAATTGCTCAAAATTTATATGCGGAGGGTTATACATCCTATCCCCGTACATCCTCCCAGAAATTACCAAAAAGCATTGGTTATGAAAAAATATTGAAGAAGCTCAGCAATAATGCAGCTTATAGAAAAGCCATATCTAAACTAAAAAAACCTTATAAACCCCGAGAAGGTAAAAAAACGGATGAAGCACATCCATCCATACATCCTACTGGGATAATACCTAAAAAATTAGGTAGAGATTATCAGAAACTCTACGAACTTATTGTTTTTAGATTCATCAGTGTTTTTGGTGAAGATGCGTTAGTAGAGAGTATGAAGACAGATTTATCCATAGGTAAACAAATATTCACATTCACCCGAAAGAGAACAGCGAAATTAGGTTGGCAAGAACAGTATCCATATAGAAGCGTGGAAAATGATGAATTCCCTACCATAAAAGAAGGTGACAATTTAAAGGGAGATGTCAAAGATGAAGAGAAACATACCAAACCTCCTGCAAGATATAATCAGGCGTCTTTGATTAGAGAGTTGGAAAAAAAAGGTCTGGGAACCAAATCAACCCGGGCAAATATCATATCTATCCTTTACGATAGAAAGTATGTGGAAGGTAAGAAAATTAAGGTTAATGTATTGGGAGAACAGCTCATAGACACATTGGTAAAGTATTCCCAGAAAATAACCAGCGAAGAACTTACCAGAGAATTTGAAACTAAACTTGAAGATATTCAGAAGGGTAAAACCCTGAAAGAAAAGATAATAGAAGAAGCAAAAATTGAAATAGATTCTATACTGGATGATATTGAGAATAACAAACTAGTAATCGGTGAAGAATTATATAAGGCTTATCGGGAAAGCATGATCGTAGGGGAATGTAAATGTGGTAAAAATCTAATTTTAATAAGTTCACCCCGTGGAAATCCCTTTGTAGGATGTTCAGGATATCCTGAATGTAAATCAACTTATTCACTCCCTAGAGGGGCTATTATACTAAAAACAAAATGTGAAAAATGTGGTCTGCCTTTAATATCTTTCGGAAAACCAAGACAGAGGGCCTGTCTTGATCCCAAGTGTGGTAAAGAGGGTAAAGAACCATCAAACGAAGTAGTTGGTGAATGCCCTGATTGTGGTAACCAATTAATTAAAAGATCTGGTCGTTACGGGGAATTCATTGGTTGTAAAGGGTTTCCCAAATGTCGTTTTACCAAATCCATTGAAGAGAACTAACGAAAAATATTAATTTAAATTTATTATGGCATTAATTGGGCAAATTCATAAGTATCAGTTTGTTATTAGTAATAATCAAATGATATATCTTTAAATAATCACTGTGTATAATTTTAATCTGAGGCATATTCATGAATCTTCAAGAAGCTTTATCCAAATATAGACCAATAATCATCGTGGTGTTATTATTTTTACTGGCTTTTTCACTTAGAGCAGAAGCCGCAAACTTATCAACAGTTGCTGATGACTCAAAAGCATTATATCAGGATGCTAATGGACTTCCCTACTTCAGTGAAATGGACTCCTATTTCAACTATAGAATGACTGAAGACTATCTGGATCATGGCTATCTAGGAGATACCAAGATAAACGGTACCAGTTGGGACTTACATTCCTACTATCCACCCGGTAGAGAAGCCGAGTATACGCCTTTAATAGTCTATGTCACGGCCTTTACTTATAAGTTCTTAAATATATTTTCCAAATTACCATTAACCACAATAGCCTTTTGGATAGGTGCTTTTATAGCTTCGCTCGCTGTAATACCTGCTTATTTCTTTATAAGGAGAGTTACGAATGATTGGGGAGGGATAACTGCTGCTATATTGGTAGCCACAGCCCCAGCATATTTCTCACATACCTTCGCTGGATTTTTTGATACAGATCAATTCAATATGCTGTTACCTCTGTTTACTGTATGGTTTTTTATAGAGAGTATCCGAGCAGATAATATTAAGAACCGATCTATTTTTGCGGTTTTATCTGCCCTATCTCTGTTTATTTTCTCAACAGCATGGGAAGGATGGATATACATATTTTATTTGTTGATAATAGCTACAATAGTTTATTTATTAGTCTCAAATTACTTATTGGGTTGGAAAACCATTAGAAAACGAGATGAATACGCTGGTTCAATGGAGTGGTTCAAGGATCAATCAGGAATATTTGTACTGGTAGTTTTCATTGTACTAAGCTCAATTTTAATCTTAATTTCCAGTGGACCGTCTGATTTTGCCACATCACTATTAGGTCCTGTAGGATTCACTCAACTTCAAGCATCGGTACAACAAACTTCTTCATATCCCAACGTCTTTGTTTCGGTAGCTGAACTTCAAGTACCATCTATAATGGATGCCATGAATAATGTAGGTGGAATTGTAGTCTTTGCATTCAGTTTACTTGGTTTATTCTTATTATTCTGGCGTTTGAAGCCTAGAAAGAAAGCTGATATGGAAGCTGATAAGTCAAACGAGGAGAAGAAGAAATCTCGAGACGATAAATCAAGAAAAAGAAGATCTAAAAAGCAAGCAAAAAAGAGAAAAAAAGAAAAAACTAAGGAAAAACCCAAAGAAACTGAGAAAAAATTCATAATGCCTGAATTAAAGGATAAAGATAAAAAAGATTACCTTTTATATGCCATATTATTATCTTTATGGTTTTTAATAACAGCATATGCTCTTACTAAAGGTGTGAGGTTTGCAGAAGCATTTGCACTACCTGTATCTTTATCTGCTGGAATCTTCATTGGATTGATGCTGGGTTACGTTAAAGGTTACATAAAAACCCCTAGTTTACAGACAGTGGTCATGATAATACTGGTGATAGCTGCTATCTTCGCACCGGTTTACAGTGCCTTTGCCATTTCAGTTAATGTTCTCCCCGGAACAGATGACTCCATGGTAAACTCATTAACCTGGATAAAGAGTAATACCTCACCTAATACTGTGATAACTTCCTGGTGGGATTATGGCCATCTATTTGCAGCAGTTGCTGATCGTCCGGTTACTTTCGATGGAGGAACCCAGAACAGTCCCCGTGCATATTGGGTTGGTAAATCACTCACAACTAATAATGAGTCATTATCTGCAGGTATACTTAAGATGATAAGTACCAGTGGGGATTTAGGTCCTTTAACCTTGGATAATTATACCAAAAATACTGGTAAGAGTGTAGAAATACTTAATAGTATATTGGGTGTTGATAAAGAAACAGCATTGACCATATTAACAACTAATTATGGCTTAAATTCAGAACAAGCTCAGAAGATCATTAACTATACTCACCCAGATAATCCTAATCCTAATTTACTTATCACCAGCTCTGATATGGTAGGAAAGGCGGGTTGGTGGACCTATTTCGGAAACTGGAATTTCCAGACCAACAACAGCACAGCTTACAATTATGTCCAGGGCGAAGGAGTGGTTATACCCAGTAATGAAACAGGCCTGAGCAACAATACCACGGTTATAATAGCAAATAATGCTGTTATAGCAGAGATAATTGATAACAATATCACTGCGGGTATTGTTAATGTAAATCAATTGCAAAATCAAAATATGAGTACTTCTGAACTGATAGGTCAGTTAATAACAGGATTACAGGGTAATAGTTCTTTGGTTATTAAACCACATAAGTTAATTGTGATGCAAGATAATAATATAACACAGAATGATATAGTATCTAACGACAGCGCCTACTCCGTAATTATTATCAAAAATAACAATACTTACATGACTTATTTGATGAATAAGGAATTGGAAGATTCTATTTTCACCAAACTATATCTTTTAAAAGGCCAGGGCGTTACTCTGTTCACTTTAGATTATGAACAGCCAGGTGTATTGGTCTGGAAGGTTGTATAGTACTGATCAAATGTTGATTTGTAAATAGATGTATTTACAAATCATAATTCCTATTTTTTTCAGTTAATATAACTAGTGAAAACTGGTTTTCGAATTAAAAATGTCCGAATGAACCTCGGTTCTGTGAAAATTTTTTAAGTAAAAAATGAGATACATTAATCTATCAGAGTTTTAATGTGAGTTTAGTATCAGCTTATAAGTTTATATGTGAATTTTATGGCTATTGATGATAGAATAAGGAAGATAGAGGAAGAAATCAAAAAAACTCCCTACAATAAGGCTACATCCCATCATATAGGGAAATTAAAAGCTAAATTATCACGCCTTAAGGAAGAATCCATTCAAAGAAGCGGTTCCGGTTCTAAAGGGAGGGGTTTCCATATTAAAAAGAGTGGAGACTCTACGGTGGTGCTAGTGGGGTTTCCTTCAGTAGGTAAATCCACCATTTTAAACCAGATCACCAATGCTGAGTCAAAAATAGGTGAATATGAATTCACCACATTGGAGATAATTCCGGGTATAATGGAGTACAAAGGAGCTAAAATACAAATATTTGATATACCGGGCATAATAACCGGGGCATCCAAAGGAAAAGGAAGAGGAAAAGAGATTCTTTCAGTCTCTAGAAATGCAGATTTAATACTGGTAATACTGGATGTTTTCAATCCCCAGCATCTGCAGGTGATCATTGATGAACTTAGAAATATAGGTATAAGACCTAATGAGTCCGTTCCAGATGTTACTGTTAAAAAAAGAAAGATAGGTGGAATTAATTTATCATCCACAGTTAATCTCACCAAAATCGATGAGAGAACTATCAGATCAATCTTAAATGAATATGGGATACACAGTGCCGATGTTCTAATTAGAGATGATGTTTCTATAGACCAGTTCATAGATTCTTTAGATACTAGTTGCTGTTACATTCCCATGCTATTAGTAGTGAATAAAGTAGACCTGGCAGATGATGAATATTTACAGAAATTAAAATCAGAGCTTCCAGAAGCCATATATATTGCTGCAGATAGGGGATACAACATAGATCTATTAAGAGAAAAAATATTCGAAGAACTGAATCTTATAAGAATTTATCTAAAACCCCAAGGACGTAAAACAGATTATGAAGAACCATTAATAGTTAGAAAAGAATCCACAATAGAAGAGGTGGCTTTAAAGTTACATAGGGATTTTGTACGTAACTTCCGTCAGGCACGAGTATGGGGTTCCTCTGTGAAATTTCCTGGCCAGAAGGTGGGATTGGATCACCATCTGGAGGATGAAGATGTGTTAAGGATAATAATAAAAAAATAAATTGATAAAATAACAATTGTTAATAATTCTATAACCGAATATGATAACATATATATAAAAATTTTAAAATGATTAAAAATCCTGTTCTAATAAAAAAAAGTATAAGATGGTAATTATAATATGAGGGTGTTAGAAATGGTTTTAGATGATATAAAAATTTCAAAGGCTATTATTGAAGGATATATAGATGAATTATTGGATTACACCGATATGGATGTGGCTATAGGTGGCGGAGGTCCTGCAGGACTAACTGCCGGATACTATCTGGCTAAATCCGGATTAAAAGTAGCTCTATTCGAGAGAAAGCTTAGTATGGGTGGCGGAATGTGGGGTGGCGGTATGATGTTCAATAAAATCGTTGTCCAGGAAGAAAGTAAAAGAATTCTAGATGAATTCAGTATCAAATACACAGAATATGAGGATCAGTATTATGTGGCGGATTCAATAGAATCTGCTTCCACACTATGCTCAAAAGCTTGTCAAGCCGGTTTAAAAGTCTTCAACCTGATAGAAATTGAAGATCTGATGATAAAAGAAAAAGGAGTTGAGGGACTGGTCTTAAACTGGAGTGCAGTGGAGATAGCAGGACTTCATGTTGATCCACTAACCGTAAGATCCCAGGCGGTAATCGATGCCACAGGACATCCCTGTGAAATCGTGAAGATCATCCAGGAAAAAATGGGAGCCCAACTTAATACAAGCACCGGTAAGATCATGGGTGAAAAATCCATGTGGGCCGAGGCCGCAGAAAACACAGTTACCAATAATACAGGGGAAATATATCCGGGTCTATATGTAACTGGTATGGCAGCCAACGCGGTACACGGATCACCACGGATGGGACCGATTTTTGGTGGAATGCTTCTATCCGGTGAAAAAGTAGCTCAACTGCTCATTGAAAAACTCAAATAGACATTATAAAAGTAGATAGAGATTCAAAATAAACATATAATAATGATAGAAACTCAGATACATAATATAAAAATAGATAGAAGTTTAAATGAACATTAATCAAAGATTAGGATAAATCAATTAAAGGAATTGGTGTATCGACCATATTAATTATTAAGAACTAGAAAATGATTTTATTTATAACTGGAACTCCAGGCACTGGAAAAAGCACAGTAGCTAGTCTCTTAAAGGAAAAGACTGGACTAAGATTAATAGATTTAAATCAACTAATCAACGATGAGGAACTTTATACAGGAATCCATGAAGAATGGAAATATAAAATCGTTGATTTAGATGCCCTGTGTCAAAGTTTAAATAATATAATTGCAGATTTAAAGGATCAGGAAGATCTTCTGGTGGAAGGCCATCTATCCCATTTTTGTAAAGGGGCAGATGTGATGGTAGTACTAAGGGCACATCCAGATATATTAAGGAAACGTCTTAAAAATAAAGGATTTCCTGAAAAAAAGATTAATGAGAATATAGAGGCCGAGGCTCTGGATGTATGTGCCTTTGAAGCTTTTCAAACGTATGGTGATAAGACCAATGAGATAAACACCAGCGATAAAAAACCAGAAGAAGTGGCGGATATAATTAATAAAATTATGATCGGTGAAGAATATCTTCCCGTTGGCCAAGTTGATTTCTTTGATTATCTGATTACATGAAATAAGAAAAAATAATATTCTAATAATCTATAATCCAGAAAATATAAATTTTTTAGTAAAATAATTTCATATAAAATTTAAAACTACATTAATAATCTATATTGTAAAGACATCAACCCATTATAAGAAAGCTTTTTAAAGGGTGAAGTAGATAAATCATTTTATTATTCTTAAGTACATATTTCGGATTTGAACTTAATTTCGTCTTTAGTTGAGATTCAACCCCTAAAACTTAAGAGGAAAATCTATCTACCAATTTCTGAAAGCTCCAGCACGAGGTTAAACTTTGAGAAGGGGAAGAAGACAAAGATGGATGATTAAAATTGCAGAAGAGAGAATGAAAATCCTTTTCCATCGGGCTGAAGAGGAAATATCTCATCATCCCGAGAGATCACATCGTTACGCCCAGATGGCCCGTAACATAGCTCAAAAATACAATTTAAAAAATCAGCCCCATTGGAATATTAGACAATGCAAAAGTTGCCATAAATTTCTTAAACCAGGATTGAACTCCCAAATAAGACTATCAAATTCATCAATCCATATAAAATGCTTGGAATGTGGAGAAATTAGAAGAATACCTTATATAAAAGAGAAAAAAATGAGAAGGAGAAAAAATATTGAATCCCACACCTTCAAAAAAAGAATTAATGAATAGATCACTTTCCACAATCACCATAAACATAGGAAAATCAGGAGTAAAAGAGAGCGTCGTAGAAGAAATAAATAGACAGCTCAAAGCTCGAGAAGTAGTGAAGATCAGGTTTTCTAAGGCAATATCCTTAGATAAGAAGAAAAATATCGATAATATAATGGAAAAAACCAATTCTAAACTGATTGATCTTAGAGGTAATGTTGCAGTAATATTTAAGAAAAAAAGATAATATTGGAGGATAAATATGACCACAATTTATGATGTACCTGCAGATATGCTAATAAGCGAACTTGCAAAGGAATTAAAGGCAAATAAGAAGATAAATCAGCCTGAATGGGCACAATTTGTAAAAACAGGTGTCCACAAAGAAAGAAGACCCGAAAACCCAGACTGGTGGTATGTGCGATGCGCATCTATACTAAGAAGAGTTTACATAGATGGTCCTGTCGGAATTAACAGCCTTAAAACATATTATGGCGGAAAAAAAGACAGAGGATCCAATCCAGAGAAATTCAAACCAGGTAGTGGTGCAGTTATTAGAGGAGCGCTACATCAATTAGAAGCTGCCGGGTATATTGAAAAAATAGGAGAAGGTAGACAGGTAACCTCCCAGGGAAAATCATTCCTGGATAAAACATCTCATCAGTTAAAAAAAGAAATTCCCGAACTAGCTAAATACTAAGCGGAGGCTATATATGAGCGATATTGAGGAGTTACGTCGTAAAAGATTAGAGGAATTACAACAGCAAGCTGCTCAACAAGCTGCTCAGCAACAATCACCTGATGCTGCAGAACAAGAAAGAATGCGCCGTGAAGTAGAAGCGCAGAAAAAGCAGGTTATGATGCAGATACTTACTCCTGAAGCTCGGAGCAGGTTAGCCAACATACGACTTACTCGACCAGAATATGTAGATCAGATAGAACTTCAACTAATACAGCTGGCACAAATGGGAAGGATTAAGTCTAAAATAACCGATGAACAGCTTAAAGTTCTATTAAAAAAATTAGCAGGCCAGAAAAGAGATATAAATATCACTTTTAAGTAAACATCTCATTTGGAGTCAGCTATTTGATACTAACTAAATTAAAAAAATGAAAGCAGGTGTACTCTACAGCGGAGGAAAAGATAGCTCCCTTATGGCGGTGATTCTACAGAATTTAGGATATCAAGTGGAACTGGTGACAGTGAACTTTGGAATGTTCCCTTCCTGGAAACAAGCAGCAGATTCCGCATCCAGTTTAGGATTTCACCACCAGATTTTAGAAGCCTCAGATAAAATACTTAAACAAGCTGTGGAAATGATTCTAAATGATGGATATCCTAACAATGGACTGAACCATCTCCATAGGCAAGTACTGCACCTGGCTGCTTCAAATTATCCTTTAATAGCTGATGGCACTCGGAGGGATGATCGGATACCTAAACTAACTTTAAATGAAATTAGAAGTTTAGAAGATTCAAAAAACATCGAATACCTTAATTTAGCTGGTTTTGGTCATAAAACAATAGATAAATTATCGAAAAAGCTTTTTAAGGTAAAAAAAGAGTTAACAAATATAAATAATAATTCTGACTATGAAATAGAAATAAGATACCTCTTGGATCAGGTGGGAGGAGACGGAACTGCCTCTCAGATATTCCCAGAACACATACAATCAAGAGTAATAGGATGGAGAGAAAATGAGTAGAAACAAACCATTAGGTAAAAAATTAAGATTGGCTAAGGCCAATAAACAAAACAGAAGAGTGCCTCTCTGGGTGATGCTTAAAACTTCACGAAAAGTAAGAACTCACCCGAAAATGAGACAATGGAGAAGAAATAAGATCAAGCCATAAATTGGCCCTTATCTTAAAGGAGAACTTAACATGGAAAGAGTTTACACTATACCATTACGGGATGTTAAAAAAGTACCCAGGACCATCAGATCCCCTAAAGCAGTGCGTTTGGTAAGAGAATTCATGAAAAGACACATGAAATCTGAAGATATCATAATAGATGCCTCAGTAAATGAGAAAATATGGGAAAGGGGAATTCAAAAGACACCACCAAAAATAAAAGTAAAAGCAGTGAAAGATGAGGATGGTACTGTATCGGTCACCCTAGTTGAATAGGTAGGTAATGATGATAAGAAGAATAAATCTGGGTGGAAATCCTAATATCGGTGTTTCAATAGCGACCACTGAAAAATTGGCCATTATACCCCCTAATCTTACACAGGATACTGTGGATTTGATAGAGGAATCACTTGGTGTAGAAACCATAAAAACCCTTATCAGCGGTAGTAACCTGGCAGGAGCACTTTCCTGTGGAAATTCCAATGGATTCATCCTATCCAAGTATGCTTTTGACCGGGAAGTAGATGCCATCCGATCTATGGGTTTGGATGTTGAGAGGATGCCCGATAGGCTTACAGCAGTGGGAAACATCGTATTGGCCAATGATTATGGGGCCATAGTGAATCCTCTGCTTTCAGATGAATCAGTGGAATTAGTAACCCAGATTTTAGATGTGGAAGTTGTAAAAGGAAGTATAGCAAATTTCAAGATCACAGGGGCTGTAGCAGCAGCCACCAACAAGGGTGTGCTATTACATCCTTCCGCAAGCCAGGAAGATATTGAAATGGTAGAAAAGATACTTAAAGCCCAGGCAGATGTGGGTACAGTTAACAATGGCACTGCTTTGGTTGGTGCATGTACCGTCGCCACTTCAAAGGGAGTTCTAGTAAGTTTAAAAACCACAGGTCCTGAACTGGCAAGAATAGAAGAAACATTTGGTTTTCTTGAGGGATATTTATGAAAACGAAGATATTTAGAATTCAGGGTAAATTCTTGATGGGTAACAGTTTAAAGCCCTTCACCAAAGAATTAAAAGCAATCAATGAAGAAGAAATTAAAGAAAAGATATATTCAGAATTTGGAAGCAAGCACCATATCAAAAGAAACAAAATAAAGATAGAGGAAATAACTGAAATTTCCCAAGATGAAGTCCAGGATCCTATAATTAAAGCCCTAATCTCGGAGTGATTAGATGGATGATAGAGAAAGGCTCAATAGTTTAGTAAACGAGCTTAACATGTATCAAAGCCAGGCTGATTTACTTAACCAGCAAATGGAAACAGTAAAGGCCAATATCGCAGATCTTTCCATTGCAGAGGAAACATTACAAACCATTAAAGATAAAAAGGACACTGAAACACTGGTTCCAATCGGTGCCGGTTCCTTCATCATCACCGAAATTACCAACACTGATGAAGTAATAGTGGGATTAGGTGCAGGTGCAGCAGTGAAGAAAAAAATAGGCGATGCAGAGGAAAGCATAAAAGAACAGAAAAAGGACATGGAAGCAGTTCTGAATAAAATAATGGATGAACTTAAGAAAATCACCGATATAATCGTCACCAAAACACCAGAAGCCGAAGCACTCATCCAGAAACTGGAAGGAACTGGAAGTCAAATATAAATATTACTTTTTTTTTAAATATTTCAATTTATCAGGAGTGAACTTCTTGTTTGAATCCCTTAAAAAGAAATTCTCTGGTACAATCGGTAAAATAACCGATAAAATATCCAAAGAGGAAGAAGAGGCTTTAAAAAGTGAATCTGCTGCTGTTGATGAATCTGGGAAAACTGAAAAAACAGTTCAAAAGGACACCCAAGCAACAGAAGAGGTAAAGAAAAAAGATATCCAAAAAAAGGATAAATCTTCAAGAATTAATAAACCATGGGGAAAAAGAAAGTCTGATATTGAAGCAAAAGATGAATCTAAACAGACTGGTGAACAAGAAAGTGAAATAACTGAAGAAATGGAACCTTCTGATAAAGAAAAATCCGGTTTATTATCCTTTGTCCGTCATAAAACCATATCTGAAAAAGATGTGGACGATATTCTCTTTGAACTAGAATTATCACTATTGGAGGGAGATGTAGCCTTAGAAGTTGCAGAAGAAATCATAAACTCTGTAAAAGAGGATCTGGTGGGGCGGAAAATTAAAAGACGAAGTGATGTTGCAGAGTTTACTAAAGAAGCCCTTAAAAAGGCAATAT
>JAJFTX010000091.1 GCA_021372715.1 Methanobacterium sp.
TATACCCTGCCTGGAGAGCTTCCCGATTGAATGTAGTGGAGGCGCTTAGAAATGAATAATTCTGAATCCAAAATAACGAATAATTCCCAATCTATATCAGATAATGTTCTGGAATTTAAGGAAGTATGGAAAATATATCAAATGGGTGATGAGAAAATCAATGCTCTGGCTGGGGTTAACTTATCAATTAAGAAAGGTTCCTTCACCTCTATTATGGGACCATCTGGTTCTGGCAAATCTACACTTCTACATGTAGCTGGTATACTGGACATGCCCACTAAAGGAACGTTTTTAATGAACGGTAAAAATACCAGCTTATTATCTGGGAAAGAACAGGCAAGATTACGTAGAAATGAAATAGGATTTGTATTTCAACGTTTTAATTTATTCCCCCAACTTTCAGCATTGGAAAATGTGTTGTTACCTATGATTGAACCGGATCCAGAAAAAGCAAAGGGATACCTAAATAAAATAGGACTCAGGGGGAAACATGCCAAGTTACCCAGTCAGTTGTCTGGTGGGGAACAGCAAAGAGTTTCCATTGCCCGGGCACTGGTCAATAATCCCTCTATAATCCTAGCAGATGAACCAACTGGTGAGTTGGATTCTAAAAATGCGGAAATTATCATGGGAATATTACAAGAATTGAATAATAAAGAAGGAGTGACCATAATTATCGTAACTCACAATCCATTGGCTGCTGAGTTTACAGATAAAATAATTGAAATGAGAGATGGAAATATCCTATGAAAATTATAGCTCTCTCTAGGAAAGAGGCTCAGGACATACTTACCAATAAAATTTATCTATTGGTAGTTTTTGTTCAAGTATTCATTATCCTGGGGGCTTTTGGACTGGCCATTGTAACTTCTATAGCCACAGATCCCGCCCTATTAGACTCATATGGTATTACATCAAACCTTAAAGTAGGGGTGGATGCGGAAATAAATAAATCAAGCATGGCGGATTATCTGCAGGATGAGAAATTCACCATAATTTATTATAATACTACAGAAGAAGCAACTAAGTATTTAGGTAAAGGACTGGTAGCTGTAGTGGGGAGTTCACCCCAGGGGGATATAGTGGTTCTATCAGATAATTCCAACGTATTTTACACCGTGGTATCACAAAAAATTAACGATGCAGTAACCAAATATAAACAAGCTAAAAAACTGGAATCGGCAGGATTAAACCAATCTACAATTGATATTATTCAAAAACCGGTAGTTTTATCTGAAATAAATATTAATCAGGATAAAAAAGCTCAGATTGCTCTGGACAGCTCATATTTTGTGGAATTAATGTATGGCTTTATTGTGCCCTTTATACTATTATTACCCTTTTTTATGGCCAGTAATATTGTAACAGACAGTATAGTAGGGGAGCGGGAGAGAAAAACATTTGAAGTACTTCTTATGGCTCCATTAACTAGTTCAATGGTAATTTTAGGTAAAATCATTCCTATTTTGAGTTTTTCCATGTTACAGAGCCTGGCCTGGATTTTACTCTTGGACTTATTGAAGGTGCCCATCTGTAATCCAGTTATACTTTTTTTCATATTGTTATTTGTGGGTTTAGGATTCATTGGTGTGGGAATCATTATATCCATGCTGGTGGATAGTACTAAAGAGGCTAATTCCGCTATTACTCTGGCTCTGGTGTTTGCTACGTTCATTTTATTTGTACCGCTTTTTATTAATGCTCCCTATTTTGAAACCATTTTTAATTTCATACCCACCGTTTTAATGGTAAAGATATCCTCCACACCCATAGTAGAAAATGAACTGATATTGTACTCTATACCAACCATTCTTTTATCTAGCGTAATATTCTTTTTATCAGTGAGATATTTCCGTCATGAACGGGCCATAAGGCTTTAATCTTGATGGTTTAAAATGAGATATGGCTGCTGAATATACAATATGGATTCGTTTATTCAGATTAGATAAACTGTTAAACTCATTATCAATGCACATATTAAAGGAATAGGAATATTATCATCTATTGGACTGTATGCTTCGGTTAAAGCACCGGAAATAACACCTAAAAAAGCAGGCAGAAAGGGTACTTGAGTAAGTGCCACCACTAAACCCACCAGGAAGAATGCTAAACTGCCTTCCACAGTTTTCTCCTTTTGAAATGGAATTTTATGCTTACCCCATTTTCTTCCTATAATGGTGGAAGCAGAATCACCGAACAATAAAATTAGTATAGCAGCATTGGCTATGGACATGTTGAATTGGAATATTATGAGGGTTAGTATTATACCGATAAAAAAATATATAAAACCCCTTTCGTCATTCTGCCTTGCACAACGTCTGAAAATGAAGGAAAAAAAGAAAATATTAAATTTTTTATCAATCTGAAAAAGAATTTCTACAAAAACCAATACAGCTATGGAGATAATTATAAGAGCATCTGGTTTAAGGAAATAACTTAAAACCACTATGAAGACACCTGACGCATGAATCAACTGCCTTAATAGTTCTTTCTTCATATAATCAGGCCATGAACTTCTCTATAACACCAATATATGAATTTTTAAGCAATGAAACAGGAATATTGATTGATGTACCATTGATAATTAAAGAATCACCACCCACAGTCCCTATAACTGCAGCAGGAACATTTAATTTATCCAATACTTCATTAACAGAATCTTCCTTAACACTAATAATAAAACGTCCATGGGATTCTGAAAATAAGGTTTCAAAATTTTCCACACCTTCTTCAGCAGGAATTTCAGAAAGATCAATAATTGCCCCTAAACCTCCAGATATTGCCATCTCAGATATAGCCACTCCTAAACCTCCGGTAGAACAATCATGGACAGCCGTCAGAGCATTATCTGAATCATTCCTAATTAGATCTAAAACTGCCATTGTAACATTGTATTCATCTTCAATCCTTACTTCTGGGGGTTGACCTTGGATAGTTCCATTTAATATTTTTTGATACTCTGAACCACCCATTTCAGAGTAGGTTTTCCCTATCATAATTATTTTATCTCTTTCTTTTTTAAATCTAGATGTTTTAATATCTTTAATTTTAACTAAACCTGCCACACTAACCACTGGAGACGGGTTAACAGTTACTCCTTCTGTTTCGTTGTAAAAACTCACGTTACCACTTATAACTGGAGTATGGAAATGATTAGCCACATCAGCCATTCCCTGAACACATTCTTTAAACTGACCAAAAACTTCAGGTCTCTCTGGATTTCCGAAGTTAAGACAGTCAACAATACACAATGGCTCTGCACCAACGGCTACAACATTTCTAATTGCTTCACAGATAGCTCCTGCCCCACCATGGTAGGGGTTAAGTTTCGTGTGGGAGCTGTTACAATCAGAAGTTATGGCGAAGGCAGTTTCATCATCCACTCGTATTACCGCAGAATCTTCACCAGGTTTAATCAACGTTCCAATTTGAACTTCATGGTCATACTGTCCATAAACCCATTCTTTACTGGCGATATTCTGGGAAGATAAAAGTTTTAACAAAAAATCATTTAATTCAAGATCTTCAAATTCAACATTAGGATAATTTTCTTGTTGTTCATCAGAACGTGATATGGGTCGTTTAATATCTTCTTTAACGTATTGTTCCACCACACATTCTCTTTCAATAATCGGAGGATCAGATAAAAGTTCTGTAGGAATATTAGCAATAACCTCATTTTCATGGTTTATCACCAGATTTCCAGTATCCGTAACTTCACCGATAACAGCAGCTGGAAGTTCGTATTTTTCAAATATCTCCATTAATTCAATCCGATCATGTGGATGTATCACGAATACCATCCTCTCCTGAGATTCCGATAACATAATCTCATATGGAGTCATTCCCTCTTCTCGGAGGGGTATCTTTTCCAGTTTAACAGTGCCGCCATTTCCTCCTTTAGCGGACATCTCAGAAATACAACAGGTCAATCCACCTCCACCCAGATCTTTCAAACCCTGAACATCGATTTTTTCCAAAGCTTCCAGACAAGCCTCTAAAACCTGTTTTTTAGTGAATGGATCCCCTATCTGAACGGCTGGCCTGTCTTCAATCTCTGAAGTAGTTATAAGCTCTCTTGAGGCAAAGGTAACTCCGTGTATTCCATCTCTACCAGTGCGACCACCCATTAAAACGAATAAATCCCCGACATTGGGTGCTATTCCCCTAACTATATTGTTTTTATCCACGATTCCTGCACAGATCACGTTTACCAGTGGGTTGAACTGGAAATTATTATCAAATTCCACTTCACCACCCACAGTGGGTATTCCCACCCGGTTTCCATAATCTGATATTCCTTTAACCACGTATTCAAATAAATAACGGGATCTTTCATCTTCTAAGTAACCAAAACGTAGAGAATCAAGTAAAGCAACAGGCATGGCACCCATGGATATTATATCCCTAATAATACCCCCAATACCAGTTCCTGCACCACCATAAGGTTCAATTGCAGATGGATGGTTATGACTTTCCATCCCTATTACCAGTGCTAATTTTTCAGTAAGTTCCACTATTCCTGCGTCATCTCCAGGACCTAATATGACTTTTTCGCCTTCGGTAGGAAACAATTTGAGTATTGGCCGGCTACTTTTGTATGAGCAATGTTCTGAGAACATTATCTCCAGCATACCATATTCTAATTGGTTTGGTTCCCTTCCTATTTCTTTTTTTACAAATTCTAGTTCTACATCGGTTAAAGCCATGATACCACACCTTTTAGAGTTTAATTAACTATTTAACCTTTATATTTTCTATTAACCAAGAAAATCTCGTGATTTATTACTACTAATCATTTTATTATGGTTATTATAACTTCTTCCTCTTCAATATTCCATTTTTTAGTATAATCGCCTTCATTGGGGCTGAAAACAAATTTTTGAGCCCTAACTTCGTGAGATATGAATCCAAGGAAGGACTTTATCAGTTCACGAAACTGGGAGCTACAATCTATGAAAACCTGGACAGTTGCTTCGACATCTAAATCAAGATCTTTTCTCATGTCCTGGATTCTTCTAATAAGCTCTCGAGCCATGGATTCAGATAGTATCTCTCGGGTAAGTTCAGTGTCTACAAAAACACTTCCTTGTTCAAATTCAGCGGTAACTATATTTTCAGGGAGTTCTGTTTCGAATATTATATCTTCAAAGACAAGTTCGATAGATTTATCATCAATATCAACTGCATATTTTCCTTCAGACTCCAATAACCTGACAATTTCCGCCCCATCAACTTCAGCTAATCTGGAAGCTACATGGGGAACATCACCCCTTAATTTAGGTCCTAAAGTTTTTAGATTAGGTTTAGCATTTATCTTCAGGTTTTCAAAATCGTTAGATGAAATGAGTTCTTTGGTGTTAGCCTGCTCCAGGATGATATGGTTAAGATTACGGGCTGCTTTTAAAACCCGGATATCTTCAGAGACAATAACCACCTCTTTCACGGGCCATCTGAGTTTATAACGAGCAATATCCCGAGCCCGGGCGCAGGCCTCGATAATATCTCGCACAACTTCCATATCATGCTCCAAATCTTCTTCAATATAACTTGCATCCCACTCCCAGTCCTGCATATGAACGCTGTTTGGAGCATCTTTTTCTACACCTTTAACAAAATTATTATAGATTTCTTCAGTGATATGGGGTGCTATGGGACTCATTAACATTATAAGTTCTTTAATAACCTGATAAAGAGTGTAATAGGCGCCTAATTTATCAGGGTCATCTTTTTCAATCCAAGTACGGCCGCGAATCAGTCTTACATACCAGCGGCTAAGATCTTCCAGGACGAACTGGTTGATACTGCGAGTGGCCTTGTGTAAATGTAGGGATTCAAGAGCCTGACTTACCTCTCTGGCTACAGTATTAATCCGGGATAATATCCAACGGTCTTCATCTCGAATATTGAGATCTTTTTCTGCATATAAAGTGGGATTAAAATTATCAATGGACATGTAAGTCGTACTAAAGACGTAAACGTTCCAAAGTATGTTGAACATTTTATTAACAGTTTTTACTTCATCCCAATTAAATTTCAGATCTTCCCAGGGTTTATTTCCCCATAGTAGGTAGAAACGAAGCACATCAGCTCCGTATTTTCCAATAACTTCATCTGGTTCCACAACATTTCCCAGTGACTTGCTCATCTTTTTACCCTCTTCGTCTAGGGTGAAACCATGCATCAGGACTTTTTTATAAGGAGTGCTGTCTAAAGATATAACTCCACAGCCCAGTTGGGAGTAGAACCATCCCCTGGTTTGATCATGTCCTTCAGTGATAAAATCATAAGGATACCATTTTTCAAATTCTTCTTTTTCTCGGGGATAGTGGAGAGCAGCCCATCCAGCCACCCCAGAATCTATCCATACATCTAGAACGTCTGGTGTTCTTTTCATTTGACCTCCACAAGAACACTCTATCCGGATTTCATCAACATACGGGCGGTGAATAAAGTCTCCAGTTAGTTTACCTTCAGATGAGGATTCTTTTAACTCAGCTATCGAACCGATCACTCGTATTTCTCCACAATCTGAACATATCCAGATTGGTATGGGTATACCCCAATATCTCTGTCTTGAGATAGTCCAGTCACGTGCGTTTTCGACCCAGTTTCTAAATCGACTCTCACCAGCCCAGGAAGGAATCCATTT
Source organism: Methanobacterium sp. (assembly GCA_021372715.1). GTDB lineage: Archaea > Methanobacteriota > Methanobacteria > Methanobacteriales > Methanobacteriaceae > Methanobacterium_A. Next base: position 6,653 of record JAJFTX010000091.1, read on the forward strand.
GACCTGGTCGAGCTGATCCAACATCTGATCCTTTATTGCAGTGATTTTCAAAAACCACTGCTGGGTTGCTAGATAGATTATGGGGGTTTTACATCTCCAGCAGAAACCATAACGGTGACTTATAATTCCAGATTTTAAAAGAAATCCATGGTCATTCAGATCTTCTATGATATGAGGATCGGCATCTTTAACGAATTCTCCTTTATATTTGCCGGCTTCTTCTTTAAATAAACCTGCCTCATCAACAGGGCAAAATATGGGTAAACCATATTTTTTACCTATTTCAAAGTCATCAGGACCATGACCGGGTGCAGTATGAACGCAACCCGTCCCTTCAGTTAGAGTAACGTGCTCACCAGGTAGAATCATGTGTTCAAACTCTCTTTGAACTGGTATTTCATCTATAAGGGGGTGATGATAGGTCATACCTTCTAATTGGGAACCTTTAACCACTTTAATAATCTGGTAGCTCTCTTCATCAATCAGTTGTTCCATGAGGGACTCAACTAAAGCTTCGGCCATTATAAGAACTTCGCCACCTACATCAACATATGCATAATCATAGTCGGGATGTACGCACACTGCCATATTGGCCGGAAGGGTCCAAGGAGTGGTAGTCCATACTAATATGTAATGTTTTCCTTCAGCTGTTTTAATAGGAAATTTAACATATATGGAAGGATCTTCTTTGTTTTCATAATCTATTTCAGCCAGGGCCAGGGCGGTTTCACAACGGGGACACCAGGTAATAACTCGAAGATCATTCACCAGCAGATCCTTCTGATGAGCTTTTTTTAGGGTCCACCAGCAGGATTCCATATAACCAGTATCAAAGGTGACGTAGGGATTATCCCAATCCATCCACACACCAAGTAACTCGAATTGTTCAGTCATAAGGGATTTATTTTGTATAGCGAACTCTCGGCACTTTTCCACGAAATTGTCTATTCCTATTTTTTCTTCAATTTCTTTTTTACTCTTCAAGCCTAGTATTCCTTCTACTTTATGTTCTATGGGTAGTCCATGGGTGTCCCATCCTGCCTGTCTACGAACATTAAAACCGGACATGCTTTTGAATCTGAGAAAAGTATCCTTTATAACCTTGTTCCAAGCAGTTCCCAGGTGTATACGGCCACTACAATAAGGTGGACCATCTAAAAATGAATATTTCGGACTGGAATTCCTTATTTCCTTGGTTTTTTCATATATCTGGTGTTCTTTCCAGAATTTTTGGATTTTTTCTTCTAATTCCTGGTGATTGTATGAGCGTGGAGCCTCCTTTATCGGCATTTTTTTAATCTCCCCTAATTTAAAAAGTATCATCTAAGAATACAACTAATCTATGATTTCTATTATAATAGTTTAATTGGATATAAAAAATTGGTTAAAAAAATCAATTTTAAGTGCTTCAAATATTTTGATGGAGATAAAAATCAAATTATTAGAATAAATTTTAGATTAAATGCTTGAAAATCTGAATAATATCAATGATTATCAACAATTAAAAAAAGTTAAAAAAGAAAATTTATTTAAAAGGTACGTAATTTTCCTTCTACCAGCATTTGAGTGATCTGGGAGATGTTTTCCAGCCAGGAATCCATAATACCTTCAACATCAGCACAAACGGAGTTAAGACTGCATTCTTTTTCAGTAATTATCTGAGCAGTACAGGCTTTGGGCTGATCTATGGGTTTGCCTATTTGGCTTAAAGTCATTATATGGATTTGTTGTACGCCTTCTACTTTTTCAGTGATCTCTTTAGCCATTTCATTTGATAAAAGATTGTATATTTTACCCACGTGATTTATGGGATTTTTACCAGAGGTAGCTTCCATGGACATGGGCCGATTAGGGGTTATAAGTCCATTAGCTCGATTACCTCTTCCAACTGAACCGTCATCACCCATTTCCGCTGAAGTACCGGTCACTGTCAAATAAACAGAGGGATTATCCTTATCAAAACTATCAGCAGTATTAATAAAGGCTTCTATTTCTCTATCAGTAAATTTAGCAGCTAGATCAAGCACTTTACCTTTTACTTCATCTCTTACACTAATATAATGGTCTAGATCATCGGTGTATTGTGAAATCATGGCAATTGCAATGGTTAAAGTGATTTTATCGTCATCTCGTAGTCCCATGACTTTTATATCTTCCCCGATTTCTGGATATTTCTTTTTAAAATCACGAGAGTTTAACAGATGTTCCGTTTCCATGACGATTTTTTCTGTCTCTGAAAAGGGAGCATAACCTACTCCAAATGAAGTATCATTTGAGGAGGGTACTGAGTCTTTTCTACCGAAAACATGCACCAGATCTCCAGATCCATGCCCGATCTTACATTCCACCACGGTACTGGTTTCCACATCCAGATTTAAAATATTTTCCTTCAAATATTCCTTAGCAGCGGTTATGGCTATCCTATCAACACCTATTTTGGTCCCATCGATCTCTGAAATACCCCTCCCAGTTAGTAATATGTCCATGGGTTTGATTATTTCTCCCCCACCAAAAACAGGGAATGATTCACCGGCGGTTATTTGTACTTCATCAGTATTATGGTGTAATACGCCCCCAAATTTTTCGATGTAAGTTTCACTAAGAGCACGGCTCACAGATTCAGCTATACCATCGCTTATACTATCAGGGTGTCCAATACCCTTTCTTTCCACGATTTCAATTTCCTGTTTTTCTATTGGCTTTTGTATAAGCTCTTCTACTATGATGTTTCTCATAACATTAACCTCCTAATTGAAAAAATAATAATTATCTTAACTTGAATATCCTTGGGATAACATATTTTTATAATAGTTGTTCATCTTTATGCCCTTTAACATTTATGATATAAAAATGATTGTATAAATTGTTTCATTTAGTATTAAATCATTCATTATAATAAAGATTTAAACTTATAAATAGAATTTGAATTAAGAAAACAGAAATAAATGAACCGATCTAAAATATATGGTGTTTTTATGCCTAATTACTCCAAAGGATTTTTAATAATAAACATAACTAAAAATAACAACCTCGGTTATGCAGACCTGGCCGATAGTTTCTTATCCAGATTTAAAGGTTTAATGTTAAAAGGTAAAATAGAACGAGGGCTGGTATTAACCATTCCAGAAGGTAGAGGAAGACGTGGCTCGGGTATTCATATGTTTTTTATGAGAATTCCCCTGGATATCATATTCCTAGATAAGGATAAAAAAGTAGTTGACACAGTATATCTAAAGCCATGGCAAACCTATAATCCTAAAAAACCCGCAAGATATGTTATTGAATTGGAAAAAGGCATGATTAAATCTTCTAATACTGAAATAGGAGATGAACTTGATTTTACCTGTGATCAGGTATAAAATTTGGTAATCATAAAATATTAATAGATATTTTCCTATTCACTTAAAATTTATGATAAATAACTAATTTGTAAAAAAACAGATATTATCCCTACATCGCTGTAGGAGCGATTAAAATGAATAAGCTTCAGGTAAAAATTGTAGAAAACGGATTTTCAGAAGAAAATAATAAATACTACGTTACCTATCAGGTCAAAAATTTAGATACAGACATCATTAATAAACTAATAAATAGATTGGAAGATCCAGCAGAAATCAGAGGAGATCACCTCTACATAACCATATTCTTTGAAGAGGAATTCTACCCCTTTAAAAGTGAAGAATCACATAGAAATCCAGAAGATTTCCTGGCCCGGGAAGAACTGGAGATGACAGCCTACTTGATAGATCTATTGGAAGATTAAGTGCAGTTTATCAAACAATATGAAAAGTTTAATTTCGTAAACTGAATTATCATATTAAACTGGATAGGATTGACCTTCTCCCTGTTCATCTGGAACAGAAAAATGCAAATGAGTAATTAGCCATTCATGGTTTCTTTCTTCAAATACCATGCTTAAACGTCCAAACATGGTGATATCGTCTTTTCCCACCTTCGCGTACATGGACATATGGGCTGATGCCCAGGCAACATTCCCAGAGGAAGACACAGTAATATCTTCAAAATCCACTTGTATTTCATCTGCTTGGGTCATATCTCGATGGAAACCCTTTTTAAGACCTTCAGGTCCTTTAACCCATTCATCTCTTCCCGCTCCAATAGCCACTAGATCTGGATCCTCTACAAAAAGATGCATGATGCTTTCCGGGTCCTTATCAGCATAGGCCTGAACATATTTCTTCAAAATTCCATGTATTGCATTTTTAATATCTTTTGTTGCTTCCATTTTTTCACCAGATTTTAAATTAATATGGATGAATCTGATTTATTTAAATCACTTTCAATACTTCTGATGGATGGGATAACACTTCAACACCAGGGAATTTGAAAAGTTTCCGTGTATTTTCTATATCTATATCTCTCATATGGATGGTAATCATTTTACCACCGGTTATGGCATCGAATGGACAGGCTCTTTGACAGGCACCACATCCTTTACACTTCAATAGGTTTATCTCCACCCCGGGAGTTATCGCCTGCTGGGGGCAGGCACCTGCAGCTTCACACACTTCACATTTTTGACATAGTTCCAACTCCAATTTAGAAGGTAAAACAGTTTCTAAATCCCCTGCTTCAAGATCAACCGGAATAATACAAGTTTTAACTTTGCCTTTCCCAGCCTGAGCCACAGCGTTGGTTATTAGGGTATCTGCTATTCCATTTACAATTTTTCCAATGGTGTTGGAGGTGGTGGGTGATATAACCAGCAAGTCATATTTACCTAGAGAAAATCGTCCGGTCATAGGGTAACTGGATTTTTGATCTTTTTCCCTGACTAATTCCTTATAATATCCGCCAGTTAATTTTTTAACTCGATTAAAAAGACCATACATTTTAAGTACTTCTTCACCAGCACCTGAGAGATATATGGAAATTTCATGGTCTTTTTCTTTTAATTTCTCCAAGGTTTCTACACTATATTGGAGCAGATGTCCAGCGCCGGTTATTCCCCATGCGATTTTCATATTAAATACGTCCTTTTTTTATATTAAATTTGGATTATTCAAAAATTTCAGATTAGTTAAAAATCTTTAAATTCTACATAATCGTAGGCAGGAGTCTCTTCAAAGGAGTAATGGACTTGGGTATATTGGTTCATGAACTCTTTAACCTCATTTTGAATATTTTTACTATCCATAACCACTTTCTTGATGAATTCAGCTACTTCACTCATTTGTGATTCTTTAAGTCCTCGGCGAGTTATTTCCTGGGTTCCTAATCGAATACCAGAAGGATCATCAGAACGGTTCACGTTATCCCAGGGTAGCAGGTTTTTGTTAAGTATTATATTATTGGATTGTAAAGTTTTGGCAAATTCACTAGCCCTGCCCAGTTTCGAAACATCCATAACCACCTGATGGGATTGGGTGAATCCCAGATCTTCACATAATACGAAAAAGCCAAGTTCATGCAGTTCCCGGGCCAGTGCCTGGGCATTTTTTATAACCTGATCCGCATATTCTGCACCGAATTCCAACATCTCTGCAGTGGATATGCCCAATGCAGCCAGATGATGCAGATGATGATTACTTACCACCCCTGGAAATACAGCTTCATCTATATCATGTGCTATTTCCTCTTTACATAAAATAATTCCACCTTGTGGTCCGGGGAATGTTTTATGAGTACTTCCCACCAACAGATCAGCACCTTCTCTTAAAGGGTCCTGAAATTTTCCTCCAGCAATAAGCCCTAGAACATGTGCACCGTCGTACATAATCCTCGCACCTACTTCATCAGCTGCCTCTCTGGCTTCGCTTATGGGGTGGGGGAATAGGAATAGGCTGCCACCGAAAAGGATAATTTTGGGTTTTTTTTCTAAGATTTCCTTTTTCATAACATCAGGATCGATGTTCATTCTAGCATCGTTAAAAGGTTGAGGAATAGTTTTTAATCCCCTTATCCCTGCTGCGCTGACATTAGCATGGCTGATATGGCCACCCATAGGTACATCCAAGGCCATCATAACATCATTATAATCTGAAAGTGCGAAAAAAGATGCTAGATTAGCTACCACACCAGATATGGGCTGAACATTAGCATGTTCTGCTTTATATAATTTTTTTGAGAGTTCTATAGCCAGATCTTCTATCTGATCGATATAAATACAGCCCTCATATAATCTTTCACCAGAAAGGCCTTCTGCATATCTATGGGATAAATCCGTTGCTAAAGCTTCTCTAACTCTTAAACTAGTGATATTTTCACTGGCAATTAAATTTATACTATTTTTCATCCATTTATGGTGCTCTTTAGTTATATTTTCTATATCCAGAGCGTATTTTTTATTATTAGACATTATATTCCTCCGAATAAACGTTAGAGTATCAAGAAAATTTATCTTCTATTCAATTTTAAATTATAATTAAAATTGTATAAGTAAGGATAATAATTTATGGTAGTATAATCTTTAAGGTTTTTTTTATCTGTTAAAAATTTTTAATAATGAGTGATTAATACTATCCTAGATTTGATGATTTTTATTTTCCTTATATCAATTCGTATGAGCTGTAAAATAATCAAATCAAGTACATCCAACTGTATAAACCAATTATAGGATGCTATAATTTAAAAAAAATTTGTTAAATATCTTTGAAGAATGTCTTCGTCATCATCTGAGATAAATTAGTGACAATACGCTCCAATTCAGTTGCGGGGATGCTTACCATAACTTCATCTGGTTTTATATCCATATGTCTTCTGGAACCAATATCTCCAAATCCATAAGTAACCTTTCCGGTTAAATATGGTGCTGTAGCCATAGAACTGCATATGGGCCCGGAATCTGCGCCTAATCCATGTGATCCTGAATCATAAGCATTAGCATGTAAAATCAGCATGGCCTGTTGGGAATTGCATAAGATGAAAATGACATCTGGTTCGAACTCTGCTTTTATTAGGGGTGAAAATAGTACTGCCCTGAATATTTCTGGCTCAACAGCTAGGTTATTTTTCCAGGATCTCTGCACTGCAGGAATACTCTTATAAACCCCAGCTGGTACCAAGAATGAACCGCTTTGCATGTTTTTAGGAAATTCTTTAGGATTCTTAAGTCCTGAATATCTTAAACCACCCATGCACTCCTCTTCTTCTTTAGTGGCGTAGAATATGTCCCCCTGCATGGCTTTGTCAAGTTTAGTGCAGAACCTGGATTTTTCCTGTTCCTTATCAAGATTTCTTGGTTCTTTAACAGACCATTTTATGGCCACAGGTTCCCTTTCTAGTTTCAGAATTTCTTTTAGTTTTTCTCCTAATTCTTTAAAGGAATTTGACATTTTTTTCCCCTTAATTTCAATGATTTGGGTTTTATTTTTTAAAATTAAGAAAATCCAAATTATATAATACGAATGAATAAAAAATTATTAATATAGTTTAAAAAAAATAATTAAGAAGGGTTATTTAACCCTTATTTTGAAGCTCCAGTTCCACCCATAGCAGCTTCGATCTGAGCCATGATCTGTGCAGTTCTGAAGTGCTGCTGATCCATTGCTCCAGATGGGCAGGCTGCTACACAGGTCCCGCATCCTTTACATAAGGCGATGTTCACATGAGCTCTTTCATCTTCTCTTTCAATTGCACCGAATGGACATAGTTCTATACAAACTTCGCATCCACCACATACATCTTCGTTTACTGATGCAACTATAGGTTCGATTTCCACTTCACCTTTAACCATGGGTATAGCTGCTCGAGCTGCTGCACCAGATGCCTGGGCAACTGCATCAGGTATATCTTTTGGTCCCTGAGATACTCCTGCTAAGTATACACCATCAGTGAGGGTGTCAACAGGTCTGAGGTTGGGGTGAGCTTCCATAAGGAAACCATCTGCACTTTTTGATAGACCGATAGTCTGTCTCAGTTCTTCTATTCCTTCTGGTGGTTCTAATCCTACGGATAAAACTACCATGTCGTAGTCATACTCGGTTACTTTTCCAAGCATAGTGTCTTCTGCTCGGATGGTTAGAGTCTGATCGGGGTTTTCTATTACGGTTGCTGGTCGGCCTCTGATGAATTTGATGCCGTATTTTTCCTGTGATCTTCTGTAGAACTCTTCGAATCCTTTACCGAATGCCCTTATATCCATGTAGTAGATAGTGACTTCGGTGTCAGGTTCGTGGTCTTTGATGAGCTGTGCATTTTTCATGGCGTACATACAGCATACTCTGGAACAGTATGGTTTGTTTATCTGTTCGTCTCTTGAACCAACACACTGGATAAATGCAACACTTTTTGGGTGATCTCCATCTGATGGTTTTAATACATGTCCCTGGGTAGGTCCAGATGCGTTGATTAACCTTTCCAGTTCCATACCGGTAATTACGTTTTCAGAGTCTTCATAGCTCCATTCTTTTTTCTCTGTTGGGTCATATGGATCATATCCGGTAGCCACTATGATGGTTCCTATTTCTAAATCGATTTCTTCTGGTTCCTGGTCGTGGTTAATGGCACCGTTTCCACAAGCCTGGTCACAGAGTTTGCAATCGATACAGTAGTCTTTATCAATGGTAGCTACTAATGGTACTGCTTGAGGGAAGGCTATGTATGTTGCTTTAACCATACCCATTCCTTCATCGAAATAGTTTGGTATTTCGATTGGGCAAACTTCTGAACAGCTACCACATCCGGTACAGATGTCTTCATCTACGTAACGTGGTTTTTTAACTACTTTTACTTTGAAGTTTCCTATGTATCCATCGACTTCTTTCACTTCTGCATAGGATAAGAGTTCAATATTATCGTGTTTTCCACAGTCCACCATTTTTGGGGCTAGAATACACATGGAACAGTCCAGTGTAGGGAATGTTTTATCCAGCTGGGACATTCTTCCACCTATGGTTGGGTTACGCTCTACCAGATAGGTTTTGAATCCCATATCAGCCAGGTCAAGTGCGGATTGTATACCGGCTACACCTCCACCTATTACCATTGCTGTGTCTTTTACAGGAACGGTTTCAGATTCAAGTGCCTCTAATAATCTTGCTTTGGCAACAGCCATTCGGACTAAGTCTTTTGCTTTTTCTGTAGCGGCTTCTGGTTCATCCATGTGAACCCAGGAATCATGTTCTCGTATGTTTGCAAATTCAAAGAGGTAGGGGTTTAATCCTGCTTCTTTTACACATCTTCTGAAGGTAGGTTCGTGAAGACGGGGTGAACATGCTGCTACCACTACACGGTTTATTCCTTTTTCCTTGACGTCTTTCTGGATCATTTCTTGTCCAGGGTCTGAACAGAAGTACTTGTATTGTGTAGATATCTCTACATTAGGTAGGGATGCTGCATATTCTTCTACAGCTTCTATGTCAATCACACCACCAATGTTGATACCACAATGACATATATAGACTCCTATTTTTGGTTCTTCGTTTGCTTCTAGATTTTTTTCTTCTTCTGCCATTAGATCACCTTATTCTACAAATGAAAATCATTTAATCTATACAGTATTTTATGGTGTACGGTGTATCACCAGTATAAATAAAGTTTTCTATTTATTTTTTTATACAAAGTATATATAGTAGAAAAAATTTTTCATTTTTAAATTAATATTCAAGGGTTATTTTAATTTATAATAGTATATTTAAATCTTTTTTCTTATTAAAGAAATTATATCATGATAAATTAAGTTCTAATATAAAAATAATAAAATAATAAAATTTGGGGGATTAAAAAAAATATTTTGATATTATCAATCAACTATCCCTTCTGTGACT
>JAJFTX010000007.1 GCA_021372715.1 Methanobacterium sp.
ACAAAGTTAAGGATATGATAAAATGGATACTTTAGTACGAGAAGGAGATCAGAAAAGATCAATCAGTTATAGAAAAGATAAATGCGTTGGTTGTGGTATATGCACGGACATATGCCCCACCGAAGCATTGAAATTAGGCCCCTTAGTGCCCATAGCCAGGGGTCTTGTGGACATGGACTATGTAAATTCAGATAAGGACAAATGTGCTCTTTGTGGTTTATGTGCGGCCTCTTGCCCCTTCGATGCCCTTGAATTCACTATAAACGATGTTAATATTAAAGATAATGACGCATATCCCCAATGGAAACACACAGCAAATATTGATGATAAGACTTGCATTTACTGTAAAGCATGCGAAACCGCCTGCCCCAGAGATGCCATAACTGTCACTAGAGACCTGCCCATAAGATCTAAGCTTGTATCTGGAGAAATTGAAATCGATGAAGAAACATGCATACATTGCGGAATCTGTGAGGAGTTGTGCCCAGCAGAAGCAATAACTCTTAATAAAGAAAATATTACAGCACCTGAAATATCCATTGATAAAGATAAATGTGTTTATTGCTTGGTCTGTAAACGTGCCTGCCCAGTTACAGCAATAAAAGCTGCTTGCAGGACTTGTTCATATGGAGCATATGAAATAGACCCTGCAGATGCCGAAATCAGTGGCAACGCTTTTATAGTAGAAGATCAGTGCATCAATTGTGGATGGTGCCAGGAAATCTGTTCGGTGGAAGCAGCTGAAGTTTCTAAGCCATTTGAAGGAGAAATAGATTATATAGAGGATTTCGAATGTAAAGGAGAATCCTGTCATGCCTGTATGGATATTTGTCCCTGCAATGCCGTGTCCATCGTAGATGGTAAATCTGTTATTGAACCAAAATTCTGTGTTCTCTGTGGAGCTTGTGCCAAAGCCTGTCCACAAAATGGTATCATCATAAAACGTGAAAAAATTAACCTAGAAAACGTACGCTCCAAGTCCTGGCAGAAACAGATGGATAAACTCTCTGAAGCAGGATCTAAATAATTTAAAATTTTTTTTATTTTTTTTGGGTAGTTTCCTAGTAATCTAGGTATTGGGTTAAACTATGGATTGTGGTAGTCCTAACATTTCATTGGCACTTGGTCAATGCCCCCTAACTACCTTTTTAAAGTAATATAATTAGTAGTAAATACATTCCAAATACATCTACAACCTTAATCGCTGCGGATAAGATTTCTGAAGGTATATTTCGATATGTATTAATTTATAATTCTTAATTTATTCTAATTTTTATGTATTTTATAACCAATTTTAAACCTTAAATAATCTTTTATACACTTATTTTATAAAAAATAAGACTTATAAATAAGTTAAACCAAATTATAATATGGAAAATAAATCTAAATTGACAAATATAAACTATTCTGATCGATATGTTTATATACACATTTCGATAAAATTATGTTCTGAAGCCAACTTCATAAAAACTATAAAGGAGGTGAAAAAGTGAAAAAACAAATCATATTATTAATAATGGTTTTAACTTTCATTTTGAGCGTTACTGGAACAGTATCAGCTACTACAACAGTAAATACCACTTCTAGCCAATACCAAATTGGTCAACTGGTAACACAACAAGCACTTGCCGATACTGATCTAAAACTTAATCAGTCCAGTAATAATCTAGTTATAACTACAGCCAGTACGGCTCAGTATAATGGAAGTACAACGGAGGATAGTGTACAGGCAGTTGTAGATGAAACCAGTGCTCTTAGTGATGGTCAGCAAATAACTTACGGTAGTGGTAATTTGTTAATAATTAACCAACCAAACGGAGCTTTATGGTTTACATTTGTATCAAAAATAGGTAACACTCTTATGGCTAAAACATTCACTATAAGCTCAAATGGAGATATAACTGCTACTAAAACAGTGAATATTGGTATTTCTCAGACTACGAGTAAATTCAAGAAAGCAATTACCGATCTGGGAAGTAATGGATTCAAAATAGTTAATATAGCTAACCTTTGGGCTAATGGGGCGCCTGCCGATTTAATGGCCCTAACCTATACTAACGGAGCTATTAATCAAGGAACTATAGATAACTATGCTGAAACTAAGTCTTTTGCTCTGCAATATACCACTGGTTCTAATTATATCATAACCACAGCCGGAGGTCTAGACGATGATGCTCCATTCTATGGGGCTTTTGGATTTAATGATATTTTCTTCTCAACCACAGGCCCTGATGGTGAAACAGTATTCATAAACTACAACACAGACACAAATGGTATTAGATCAGGTGTGCTTTCTCTGATGACAGGAAACGATTTAACCAGCCAATTTGGTACTGTGACCGCTGGGACTTTAAGTGAAATTAATTTTAACCTATGGTTATTAAACAAACTGAAGAACAGCCCACAGGATTTGTTCACGGTTTTAGAATTTAAAAATTTGAATGAAGACAATATCAAATACCTTTGGTATGATACATCCTTAGGTTATGGTCATGGAATAGATGAAAGTTATATAAATGATTTAACAGATTTTGCAGGAGGCTGGGTTGGAGTAAATAACATAATTCCTATAACAGACTACAATGGAATGTTTGCTTTAGGTCAAGATGCCTTTAACTACGCTTATAATACTCAACATCTATTCACACTTGATGATTTAGCAAGTGGCAGAGTTGCAGTAAGTTTAGCACCCTATTACGTTAACTATCTAGGAACCAGATCATTAGTTGGATTTATCGATGGAATTGTAAGTACAGCACAGGCGGTACTTCAGGCTGCTAATATCAATGCAGAAGGTTTTACCATAGATAATATCTTAAGCATCAGGAACCCATGGATGTGGTCCACTCAAATACCCGCAATATTCCTGGTTGCTTCTGAAGACAGCGTCCAAGCTTATAAGAATCATCAAGGTGAAAATAATGCCATGAATTATCTTGAATTAAATGCAGTGAAATCAACCTACAATTATAACAGCGCCACCGGATCATACGACGTTATCCGATCTAGTTTAAATCTGAGTCCTATAGAAATACAGAAATATCCGCAAAATAACTTTTTAAACGGGTTTATTATACCTGCACCATCTGGATTACTATATGCTTGGTCAGCAGGAGCACCTTACAGTTACTTGAGAACCATTGCTCGAGTTGGATGTATCTGTTCCACCAAGGAGTACGACTTATCAACGAATCTGATGGAACAGTACCCTCTAGGACCTAATGAATATTATATTCTAACTGTTCTCACAGCAACTGGAGAAACTAATCGGCAGATATCTGGTCGAACTACTGCATGGGGTGTTTCTCCAGGACAGGGCACATACTATTCTGTGGGGCAAACCAGTAACTCAGCTTATCAGCTCATAGTTACTATCTGGAACGAAACCACTCAAATGGGTAGATCAATGTTGATAGCCTATGATGGAAATATAATAGCAAAAGCAATGGCTAATACTGGTTACACCAATAACATATACAGGCAGGAAGCTGATCTATTCTGGCATTTGGACCATGGTTGGGTGGATCAACAAGATGTGATTGCAAGTTCCATTAGCACGGTTAAAACATTTGACAACATGAACCAAGACTTCTTATATGTTTTGAATTCTGCAGGTTCGGATCCGATATCATACATGCTGAACTACATTCCACCGAATGTTGAGGTAGATACTCCTTCTGGAACCTATAACACCGGAATTGTGGTAATTATAACCAGCCCAGGAAGCACAATTTACTATACCACTGATGGAACCACACCAACCACACAGAGTCCAATTTATACTGGTCCCATCAATATCACTGAAACAACAATACTACAATATATTGCAGTGCAAGGAAGTTACATCTCGCCCGTCTACACCGAAAACTATACCATAAACGAACCCACACCCAATCCCACACCAACAACTGGAACTTCAGTAATCAATGCTGCTTTCACCGGATTTGCAGGAGCTCTAATTGACATATACAACGCAATAACCGGATCAACCAACACCAACACAGCTACAAACGATATAGCACCAGGCCTACCATTGGGTCAGAACACACCAACAAGTCTACCAATTGGCATAATCCTAGGATTCATAATCGTTGCAATTGCTGCTATACTTATCTATCTGGGAAGACATGCCATATATGCCGCAATCACAGGAAGTGAAAGATCATAAAAAGAAACCAAATTTACCCCTTTTTTTTCTTTTTAAAAAATTAAA
>JAJFTX010000017.1 GCA_021372715.1 Methanobacterium sp.
AACTATTATATATATAAACTTTTATGTTTTATAACAAATTTATTCAGGATGCATTCTTCTAAAAAAAAATATATATTTTCCCCCAATGTTAAGAGGACTTAAAATCCCACTGATGTTCTTCTATTAATTTTTGGTGTTTAATAGTATTATAAATTATTTAAATAGTTTTCCGGGACTATCCGGTTTAATTTCCAGGAATAATCAATTTTTTATATATTTTTATCCCCTAATCAATTATAATAAAAAATATATGTTAAAAAAAAGTATTTTTAATAGATAATTGTCCATATTTAACAAAGAAAATTAATTAATGATAAAAAATATCCTTAAATCATTCTAAAATCCACATTAACCTCAATAAAACAGATAGATAAAAAAATAAATAATTCATAATTTGCAAGAATTATTCAATATTTAATTTGAATTTGGGGCTTGGTTTTTTAACAGAATAATACAAGTTCTTTAGAAAGATAAACAGGCCATAACAATTTTTTATAGATTTTTTCATAAACTTTTTAGAGGTTTTTAAGAGTGTCTGAGTGTGTTGATGATAATGAAAAGTTTTCTACAGTTATATCTGATATTTCTTCTAAAATTCCTGCAGAAGGGATGACTTTAGAAGATCTACTGGACATTACCGGGGGTCGTGGTCTTTTTATGTCATGTATGATCTTAACTGCTCCTTTCCTGTTTCCCGTAGATATCCCGGGATCTAGTATACCTTTCGGATCAACTATTTTCCTTATCAGTAATGGTATAATTTTTAAAAGACCCGTTTTAATTCCTAAACGTGTTATGGGTCACAAAATATCGAAAAAGGATATGCAATCCATATTAAATGGAATTTCACGTGTCCTAAAACCTTTGGAAAAAAGATTATTAGCTCCCCGTTTTTGCTCTTTAACTAATGGAAGAAGAATGGAAGTTATTAATGGTGTTGCAGTGGCTTTTGGAGGAGTTTTACTTGTAACACCCATATTAGCACCGTTGGGAGATTTTTTCCCCGCATATGGCATTTTATTCGTATCCTTAGGAAATCTGGAAAATGACGGATATTTAGTACTGCTTGGTTATTCAGCTTTGATTGGAACTGCTATTTATTACATATTAATATTTACAGTTACCATTCTGGTAATAGTAAATATCATATCTTATCTAGGGCATTTATAGAAAGTATGTTTATTGGATTCTATAATTAATACTAATAAAACTATTAATCATTGAAAGAGTTTATTTATAACGGGAAGTGTAGTAATTGGAAAGAAATCAGGAAGAAATAAAGGAGTATGTTATTGCAATAATTTTTAATCTGATTTTACTGTATGTTTTTAACAATTTACTTAATTGGCATTTCAATTTTGTAACCAATGCCCTTAATAATATTTTATGGATTATAAATCTGTCAATAAGCGTTGCAATTATCGGAAATGCCTTACTCTTAATTTATCATCCTAAATTGTTTCGGCATGTGATGAAAACAATTATAAATATTTTCGCATTTATCGCTGTATTATCCCTCTACCTGATATTTCCATTTAATTTCAATAATTTCTACCTTTATTGGATACTGAATATTTTATTGATAATAATTATGATTGGTTTTGCAATTGCGATTATATTCGAAATTGTCTATCTAATAAGAAGACCCCGTACTAATCTAGTTTTTTAATGTAAATAAAAAAAAGAGTAAATAAAAAAAGAGTTTTATCTTAGTTTACCGTAGACTGCTCCACCGATTATGCTGAGTAATCCAAGAGCTGCTACAGCTAATGGAGAACCAGTAGCTTGCATAGGCACGGTTTCACCGCAGGGATGACCATGGCAGTGGTGGCAGGGTACTGATAGGAATGTGTATGAATGATCTGGATCTATGATTACGTATTCTCCCATTTGAGGATCCCATACGCCTAAATCGCCGTTTACGGTTATTAGTCCTGTATCAGTGACTGTTGCTGGTACGAATAGTTGAGCAAAGTCGTTTTGATCCATGTCATCTAACCATCCGATCCACCAAATCCAACTCTGTGATGTATCACTCCAGTAGAAGAATGGATTTAATGGGTCGTTTGTAAATTTAATTCCGTTGAAGAACATAACTGCATTGTCTGCATCGATATTTAGACCGGTATCTGGATCAACAGTGATGTTCACGTAGGGACTATCTAAATCGACTTCAGTTGACACATTTATTGCTAAGGTGACATCACTACCATTACAAGCTACATCAACAGGAGCACCATTATCATCAGTTACTGCCACATCTACTGTTGTTGGATCCTGTGCAGAGACTGCTCCAGAAAAGACCATCCCCAAAGTAATCATCAACAATAATATGGTTGCTATTTTTTTCATCCTTTTCACCTCCCTTTTGAGCTTTAATATCTAATGCTTTAATGTCCCTTTTATTGTCCCTGTAACCGCTATTACCCTGAATAGTACTTTATAAGAATGTTAACTGTTACATTAGTTTATATGATTGAATGATCAGATGTAAGTACATTAGTAATTTATTGTATGATTTGATGTAAATACTTTTTTAAAATCGCCGATTAAGAGAATAATATCCTTTATCCGTTTTTTCTTACAGGATCCAAGTTTACTTGAAAAAATTGTCCACTCCAGGATACAATCCTGGATTTCTAACCACCTGGCTGGTTTTAAACCCTTACTGTGTTGTAACCATATTCTATGCCTATTACAGCCATGCCTTAAGTTCTCTGGACTGGTTACTGGCATTGATATTGGGAGTAGGTTTTATAGGTGTTATGCTGGCAAAAACCATGAGAAAACGTAGAGAATAAGTGAAATTATTATTTTTTATTTAAGTAGTTTAGAGAATTCCCCAATAAAAAGTATTAAAAAAAAGGTTTTTTACTATTTTTTATTATTTTTTTTAAGATTTTATAGTTTATTCGCAGGATTAGTTTATTTATTCCCTATTCAGGGGGTAATACTTCAAAGAATAGTTCTTTAAACTCTTCTAATAGTGTTTTCCTGAATTTTAATCCGACACATATGACTAAGGCACCGGTTCCTATAATATCTTCTGGACTGTTTGGGTTTTCTATAACTTCTTCCCCATATACTAGGGTTACTTGGGCTTTTTTATCGAGGAATTGCCAGAGTGTTTCTCGTTTATATTCTTCTCCGTTTATTTTGATGTTGTTGTTTAGGGATAATTGTAGTAATTGTCTGAAGTCTTCATAATCACAGAATTCTATCCATATGTAGCCTTCCATATCTATACAGGAATTACAGGTGTCTATCTTCCAGCGAAAGAAGTTGCTTATAACATCTTCCAATCCCTCATCCACCAGCATAGGATAACCATCTACTGTGATTTCTGTTTGTTTATGTTCGCTCATAATATATTATTCCACCAATTTTATTTTACAAAAAAATGAGTTTAGATTGAAGGTTAGATAATTTTTTTTAGTTTTTCTTCTTTATCTCCTCATCACATTCTGGACAGATTTCTTCTCCTACTTTACCAGATTTTTTAAGTGCTTTAACTTCCTCTTTCTCTCTTTGAAACCATTTATCGCATCTTCCGCATCTTACACTCTCTTCGATCATAAAAAATCACAACCCCCATGATGTTGGCTCTAAAAAAATATTTTCACTGGTATTTTATATCTTAGATTCCATTTAAGAATGTTCTTTAGGCTTATCAGCTTTCTTGAATTTAGAAATTTCCGGAGAACTTTTCTCCCACATAATTGAAAAAGTACTGGAAAGACATCGCCTCTAAAATTTTAAATAGTTCGGGTAAAACTTCTCTTCCGTTTTATTCTTCTGTATCTTGAATTTTAATTTCTACTTCTTCTTTGGTCAATTTCAGGATTATATAATCGCCTATATCCTGAATATCCTCATCTGATATCATTAAACGTTTTTTATTAAATGTTCCGCCGGTGGATATGATCACATTATGTATGAGGCAGCCTTTAGGGTCGATGAACATGTCTTCGATTTGACCTACCTCCATACCTTTCTGCGCTATTACCACCTTTCCCACGATATCTTTAAAGAGAGACTCTGGAAGTGCTACTTCTTCAATCTTATCCGAAAGGATTTTCCCCTCAACACCGATTTTACTGAGTTTTAAGAGTACATAATCACCTATTTCAGCTATATCTTCATTTAGTATGGTGAAATATTTCTTATTCAAGGCACCTCCTGTGGAAACATAAATATTCTCTACTAGACATTTCTTTAATTTTAGAGATATTTCCGCTATCTTACCCACTTCGTTAGTTTCTTTATCCAATACTTTCATTCCAATAAATTCACTAGCCTTCATTAAGCACATCCTCCTCTACTATAAATTATTAAAATTTTTTTCAAACCCATTAAGATAAGCAACAGTATAAGTAACTCCTAATTCTTTTAATGCTTTTCTCAGTGCTTCTGATTCCAAATATTCCCTTGCGTTTTTCCATATTATCCCATTCAAACAGGATCATGACCTCATTTTCATCTTCCTGGTTACGGAAAAAACTAGCTTCTTTAGATCCGCCTTCCTTACGCATGGCTGATCTTTCGTTAAAAACAGGTTTCCACTTATCAAAACTCTCTAATTTCAGCTGCCGGGTCATGTAAACCATAATTAGCACATCTCCCTGTGGATATAATATGTTATTCATTCCATATCTTTTTTGTTATAAATTAAATAACTAGAAAATAAGTACGATAGAACAACCCCAGAT
>JAJFTX010000027.1 GCA_021372715.1 Methanobacterium sp.
TTTTTAACCCTATGATGAATCTCCTTAAGAAGAACTTCTTTTTCCATAAGAGAGGATTTTATTTGGTCTTCTGCAATTTTTCGTTCATCTATATCACTGTTGATTATCAAAATGGAATTGGGTTCATTACCCTTCTTTATGAAATCCAATCGAGTCTCTACCCAACGAGTTTCACTATTTTTGTCGTAAATTCTGGATTCATAAGGTGCTACATATCCCTCTTTTAATAACTGGGAATACATTTCTTGATGTAAAAGTAAATCATCATCAGGGAAAATTTGTAAGTCCGAAAAAAGTTTACCAACCATCTCATCTTTAGATAAACCCCTAACAAGCTCCACCGCAGTATTAGCATCCAAAATCACACCATCTAATCCCACTAATAACGTGTAATCCGGATCCGATTCAAAAAGAGATCTATATTTCTTTTCACTTTCTTTCAACGCTTCTTCAGCTTTTTTACGCTCGGTTATTACGTCAAAAACTGCAACGAAATATTCTTTCTGGGGGGAATAAACTGATAATGAGAACCACTCTCTTAAAGATTCCAGATACATTTCAAAGGTTTCAGGCACACTTGTCCTGGCAACTCTTCCATAGATTTCCAATAATTCAGGATCTGACTCATATATGCCGGGAATTACATCACTAACTTTTTCACCTATAACATCCACTAATCCTGTTAAAGATTCGAAAGCCTGGTTAACATCTATATAAATGAAATCTACTGGTTTATCATCTTCATAGATCATTTTACAATAAGCAATTCCATTAAGCATGTTGTCGAAAAGTGATTTATACTCCAATTCTAACTTTCTATGCTCTTCTTGTTCTAATTTAAGTTGGGTTATGTCAATGCATATACCACTCATTCGTGTTGGTTGGTCCTTTTCATCATAATAAGTCGTTCCTAATGCCCTGACCCAGATTTTTTCACCATCTGGAAGGTTTACTCTATATTCACTTATTAAATATTCGTGATCTTCAATCGCTTTATTGATCTTCTCCAATGCATAGTCTCGATCATCAGGATGTAAATTCTCAATCCAAATTTCAAATGAGGGTTCACCATCTTGCGGTAAACCGAAAAGTTCATAAAATTCAGGAGACCAATTTAATTTTCCAGTTCTAATATCCCAATCCCAAAAACCACTTTTAGATGCTTTTTGTGTAAAACTCAGCCATTCATTAATTTTTCGAAGTTCTTTTTCTTTTTCTTTTAGTTCTGTGATGTTCATTATCATCCCTGATATTTTATCACCAATTAAATGTGAATTAACTAATACAGTAAGTGCTCCCCCTGATTTGGTAACCGCTTCCACTTCATATTGAGTTACAGTTCCATGGTTTTTCAGGTTTAATAGGAGTTTTTCCCGATCTTTTAGGTTTTTATATAATTGGATGATACTTTGAGACTTTAAATCTTCAACACTCTCATAATCGAACATTTCCACCATTGCATTGTTTGCAAAGATTATTTTCCCATCCAAGTTAGTTTCATACACTGCTACCAGTGAATAATCCACCAACTCCCGATATTTCTTTTCACTTTCTTCTAATTCTATATCTGCTATTTTAAGCTCGTTATCTTTTTCGATGGTGTTAATTGCGTAGGATATGTCTTTTCCTATTTCATCTGCTAAGTCTATTTCTTCTTTGTTGAAAAAATTAGGTTCAGAAGCATATATGTTAAGATTACCAATCACTTTTTCATTTAACTTTAAGGGAATAGAAACTAAAGACCGATAACCCCTTTTAAGGGCTTCATCATGCCATTCGCGATATAATTCTCTTTTAATATCTTCATTTATAGTTACTTTACCAGTATTCAATGCCAGGGTGGTGGGTAGGTTGATTGAAGGTTCATTATTGATATTTATAGTGACTTTTTTAAGATAACCATCTTCATGTCCGTAATAAGCTACTGGTCGGATTATTCCTGTTTTTTCATCTATTAAACCTATCCAAGCCATTTTGAATTTGCCAAACTCCACGCAAACCTTACAAATAGTTTCAAATAACTCTCGTCTATCTTTGATCCGTACTATAGTTTGATTAATTTGGCTTAAAGTAGCATAAATCCTAGAATATCTGTCAAGACTATTTTCAGTGCTTTTTCTATCCGTAATATCCATTACTGTACCTATGAAGCGTTTTGGTTTATCTGAATCATCAAATATTACTTCACCTTGAGCATTGCAATTTTTAACTTCTCCTTTTTCAGTAACTACCCGTACATCAAAATTTAACGCCTCACCCGTCTTTAACGAATCTTCAAACGCTTTTTCATATAATTCCAGGTCATCAGGATGGATGAACTGACTGTTACCTTCAAAACTGGGAATATAATCCTTTGAAACATCAAATATATGATAAGTCTCATCAGACCACCACACTTCATTGGTATCCATATCCCAATCCCAACTACCAATATTAGCCACCTGTTGTGCTTCATTTAACTTGTTAATAAGATCTGTTTTCGTTTCTTCTAATTCTCTATCCATCTGATATTTATAAAGAGCTAAATCAATAGTATTCTTCAAATCCGATTTACTAACCGGCTTGATTAAATAACCATAGGGAGTGGTTAATTTAGCACGGTTCACCGTGCTCTCCTCAGGATGTGCGGTAAGATAAATCACCGGTATATCAAATTCCTCTTTAATACGGGCTGCTGCTTCAATACCATCCATATCCTCCTTCAAAACCACATCCATCAAAATAAGATCAGGTTTCAGTTCAGATACCTTCTTTATTGCATCTTCCCCAGTTAAAGCAATACCCACCACATCATAACCAACAGAATTCAAAATTTGCTTAAAACTCATGGCTTCTATTGATTCATCCTCAACAATTAAAATCTTAGACCGCACTTTTTTACACCTAAAAATAATATAATATACCTGTCTAATAAGATTTTTTAAATTAGTCTACAGTTCAATTACTATTAAAACTAGCCATTTTTATAAAAAAACCCTGATATCCCATCATTTCCTGTCTAAGATAAATGGCTTCATAGATTTACTTAATCAATCCCTCCCCATAGAACATGTCCATCACATCAAAATTTTTTTTTGAATATTTTTTTATATTTTCTTCCCTATTCTATTTCATAGACTATTAAGGGGATAATTGATTAAAACGTCTTCCATATCATATATTTTTTAAATAAATTGCTTAATATTTACCATAAATATATAAACTTGAAAATATTAAATAGCCCCATATGAAAAATCCAATACTATTAGTGGGTATCATTATAGTCATCTTTCTAGCAGTTTTTGTAGTGATCAATCTAGGTAATATGAATCAAAATGACTCAAACAATCTCACATGGTATGATGACGTGAATTATGCCCTACAACAGGCCCAAATGAATAACAAAACCGTAATTTTGGATTTTTACTCCCCTTCATGTGATAATTGTAGAATGTTAGATCTTATCACCTTTAAAGACCCTCATGTCATTGAGAAACTCAAAGAAAAGTATGTGCTGGTGAAAATAAAACTGGAAGAGAACCCGGATCTGGTCAACCAGTACCAGATCATCACCACCCCCACATTAGTCTTTTTAGATGCAAATGGAAAGGAAATAAAAAGAATTACTGATTACATAAAGCCTGAAGACTTAATTAACAAACTTTAATATAATAGGTTATTATAATGGATGTTGCTTTAATACTCTCATTTTTAGCAGGTATGGCTTCTCTTATTTCACCATGTGTACTGAAAGTCTTACCAGTTATAGTAGGACATTCCCTGGTCAGGCAAAAAACCAAGGAAATCATAGGGTTTACTATGGGCTTTTTCGTGGTATTCAGTATCTTAACTATACTAACTGTTATTTTCACGGCAGCTATAAACTATTATCTCTTCTATTTCAAAGCAGTGGCTGCAATATTGCTTATCGTGCTTGGTTTTTATTTTATGTTCAATGATAATATCTTTAAAATTTCAAATCCCACCAAATATAAAAATGCAGCTCTGGGATCATTTCTCTTCGGTTTTTTAACCTGCCTGGCCTGGTCACCCTGTTTCGGACCATACATAATTGCAGTAGCCACCTACAGCTCCTCCACCGGCAACATGCTCTACAGCGCCATTAACATGTTAATATACAGCGCAGGATTCGCCTTCACCATCCTAATCCTGGCCTTCCTAACATCTAGGATAGATATAAAGAAATTAGTCAAATATTCCAGTTATATAAGAATATTTTCAGGACTTATAATAATAATAGCCGGCCTCTACATGTTACTAACACTTTTCATTTCTTAAAAAAATCCAGCATATTATTTTTCCAAGTGAAAAAATTTAACCATCAAAATTTTACTAGTCCAAACATATTATGTAAAAAAATATGGGAAGATTTTTCATACAAATCAAGATAAAAAGTTCTGTTACGAACTGTGGAAAAAAAATAAGTTAATATTTTTAGTATAGGACTGCTATTGAAATTTTAATGACTAACTTTTTCTTTAATAAATACTCCAATAAACCCACCTATTACTCCCAATATTAAGCCCCCAATAAGGGCTAGGATTAAACTGTAAATCACGACTAAGTTAGCAGGCATATTAATTGAAGCGGCTTTTAAAGCTACAGATTCGCTGAAGAATACATTTATTATTAATGCATAAACTAATGATGCGCTAAATGATGAAATTGCCCCATGGATAATTCCATTTCTATATCTACCGCCAACCACATAACCAACCACCACACCACCTACTAATGGAGCGATTGCATTTATAACCGGTAATAAAACTAGTGTAATAATGAAACCCAAAATTATTGGCAGCCAAATAACCTTAGTAACTTTTTCTTCACTTTCATTTTGCTTATTATCTTTTGACATGAAAAATAAACCCCTTTCAAATTTAAGGTTCTTTAATTTTATCTTCATTTAATTATTTAATAATCTATTTTTTTATGGTTTTAATGAAGCTGTAGGGAATGATAAAAAAGTAGGAAGATAATCATCTCAGGGAACCAATTATCATATTAGCTAAATCTTTATTTTGGGAAGTATCATTGTATTGGATGTAAATCTGATAGTATTTGCCATTTTTTTCAAAGAATAGATATTGTTCATTACCAAATGGCTGGCCGTCGAATATCTTCACATTCACTCCATTTATGGTGGTATTATTCTGGCTCCATAAATGAGTGCCATCCGCGTTGGGAACACTGTAGATACTGATAAAATCATTCATAATAGTTTGATTAGTGAATTGCGTAACACCCACCATCCTAATTGAATAATTAGTGGTGGTGTTCTTTATTAATAAAATTTCAGAACTATATGGAGTATTTCCTTGAGAAGTGTTAATAAAATCGTTTGGAACAGAGAAAGAAGAATTACCTACTTTATATTCCTTGGAAGAGATAAAACCTGAAAAATAAACAAACAATACTATTATCAATAAAATAATTATTAGCAGTAACTTTCGACTCATATAAACCCTACATATCCCTTAATATTTTATAAAAGTTTCTATAATCTTTATCCCATCTACTAATAATAAACTTAACTATATTTACTAGGATTTGGAGGGTCTGGTTCTCTATCTCTCCATCACCATCTATAATTAAAAAATATTAAAAGGATTATCCCCACATGTAATGTCACTCATCACGAATTCATTATAGATTCAGTCATATAGGTCTTTATTTTTTTATTTAAAAATTAGAAAAAAATACTTATATTCTTTCTTTGTATTTGAGTTCTTTGAATTTGATGGTGTATTTGGTGCCTTGGTTTCTGTCCAATTGTATTGTGCCGTCAAGTTGGTGAACTAGGGATGGTACTAGTCTAAGTCCTAAGGTTGATTCGGTGTTGAAATCAATTTCTTCGGGTATTCCCACTCCGTTATCACCGATAATCAATTCGTATATATTATTTTTTTGATGGAGTTCAATAGTTATATTTCCTTCTTTTGCTTCTGGAAATGCATATTTGAGGCTGTTTGAAACTAATTCGGTGATTAACAATCCAAGGGGTATGGAAGTTTCTATATTTAGGCATATACGTTCCACATTTAGTTCTGAAGTGATATTGAACCCTGCTCCATATGATTGGAACAAATTAGAAGTTAAGTTTCTTATGTAATCGGCAAAGTTGATGTGGCTTAAATCTTCCGATTGGTAGATCATTTCATGGATCATGGCCATGGAAATAACTCGATTCTTGCTCTCTTCTAGAACACTTACCGCAGAAGGATCTTCCTTAACATAATCTTCCTGTAAGTCTAATAAACTGGAAATTATCTGCAGATTATTCTTAACCCGATGATGAATTTCTTTAATTAACGTTTCCTTCTCCGTTAAAGATTCTTTTAACTTTGC
>JAJFTX010000028.1 GCA_021372715.1 Methanobacterium sp.
AACTATGGATCATATAGAAAATGGTAAAACTGTTGATGCAGCAATAATGGGTGGTATAAAAAAGGAAGGGATTAAGGTGCAGATAATTGCATCAGGAAACCAAGCAGAATATTTCTCCCAGTTAAACCATTATGGACTGAACATTAAGGTTATAAGCCCCCATTTAGGTCAATCAAAAGCTTTGAAGATGCTAAGAAGCGCATATACCAAGGGAGTGTCTGCACTTCTTTTTGAATCATTATATTCTGCCTATAAATTGGATCTGGATGAAGAGATGCTAGAATGTCTGAAAATAACAGAGGGACCTGATTTCATAAAATCAGCAATCTCCAGGATAAGAAGTAGTGCTTATCATGCTAGAAGAAGAGCAGAGGAAATGGATGAAGTAATAAGTTTTCTATCTCAGTATAATGATCCCATCATGAGCAAAGCAACCACAGAATGGTTTAAAAATATCTCTAAAACAGTTAATCAGGATACTATGGCTGAAAATTATAAGGATGTTTTTAAATCTCTCAAATGAAATGGAATCAAATTAAATACAAAATTTTTTTTTTCAAATCATAATAATTATACCTTGCAAAGCAAATAATAATATTATTAATAAATTTTCTATGTGCAAAATAGGATATGGAGGGTTATTAACATGACTGAAACTGGCCTTGCCGAGAATTGCCAAGAAGCTTTAGCAAAATTGCTTGATAAGAAAATAATTGATGTAAAATTTAAAACATATAATAGCGATTGCTGGAGAATGCATATAGATACGGATAAAGGTGAAATGGTCATGACCTTCTGCAAAGACTGGACCTGTCCTGTAGTGGAATACAGGGACCAAAAATGATAATAAACAACGGTTCACTAAAAAATCCCATAATTAAATCAAATTTACTCAGATAAAACCTCTTTAAATCATTATTAAATGAATTACTAATTATCTTCTTAGAATCTTAATCACATTATATTATTTCCTGATAACTATTCTAATACGGAAACCCTCTTTTTTGTGTATCACCTGTGCTTCTAGGGGTATGAAATGAGAGTCGATGAGCAAGCGTAGATAGGTGGCCTGTTTAGCTGGTAGTTTTAATGGGCTTTTAATCTTCCGATCAGGAGTTCTTATCTGGCAGGAAAGGAAGCCTTTTTTATCTACAAATAGAGAAACAGTCTTATCCTGTTTAAGAGAGTCTACTTCGAAGCTACGCAGGTGCAGACCAGCGTCGAAAGTATAAAGTGGTGGTTCTCGGATTTTACTGCCTTTCCTGAACATCTTATGAGCATCTGCAGATGTGGAGCCTTCATCAGCCTTTGAAGCCACAAACCAGGCCCTTTCAATGACTTTTGATATGGTCTGATCTGGGGGTATGATACCTTCCTTTTGGTATCCTTTTATTAGGTCAAAGACTTCCTGTTTACTCACATTCTGTTCTACAGCACTAATAGATAGTCTGCTAAGTACCGGACCATAACCCGCCTTTCTTAATGAGGCCCATATTTGACTTTCCAGGCGATACCTCCTACCTTTAACCAGTTCATCAACAGCATCTGCATTTAAATGAGCAATATTCAGAAGTTTGGACCGGGAATAATTATTCAATCTATTTAAAATAGTATCTAAATCTCTTTTACCAGGAATGTTATTTTTATCAATTTCTTCTTGGAGTATTTCTGTGGTAGATGTAGGTAGGAGTTTTTCAACATTTTTTGATATCTTTAAATTATTTTTTAATATCTCCTGTCTTATGTGTCGGCCGGATATCTTCTCTCCATCCATTTTATATTCTGGTATGATATGGAATTTCATCTTCTTTTTATATTTCCGGTAAAGAAACTCATTTACAGCGAACCATCGGATAACATTACGATTAGGCAAATTACGGGGAATACCACTGAATATGCTTTTCTTCACGAATTCCGCGGATAATTTTTCTATTTTTGAGGATGAAACATTAGCAGCATCCACATAATCAATTATTCCATCCTCAATCATCATCGCAATCCTTATGGGAACTGTGTAGGCCATGGTCAGCCGATGATGTAATCCTTCGATAGGGATAATTTGATCAGCCCCGACTCTAAGGGCCATTTCAGATCTGGCATCGTAACTTGAAAAGAAAGGCGCATGATTAGCACTGTATCCTTTATTGAGATAGATAACCACCTTACTGTTATTCTCATCAGCTAATTCTCGGGCTTTTTCAATTAATTTCACATGACCTTTATGTAAGGGATCGATGTCTGCACTGATCCCCACATTTTTTTGAGGTTTTAATTTTTTCATAATATTTTCTACTAATATGATATGGTTATTGTATCTTATTAAAACTAATAAAAATTAGATTACTCTAATATAGCAAATGGAGGTTTTTTAGATGAAAAAAATTTTCAGTTTTATCGGAAGTCCCTTGAAGAAAAATTCTAATACCAGAACTCTGACAGAAATGATGCTGGATGAACTGGAAAAAATGGATGAAAACATTGATTGTGAAATTTTAACAGCAGGACAGGTAGAAATTAAACATTGTCAAGGCTGCTGGTCCTGCATGAAGAGAGGAATATGTCCCCAGGATGAAAAAGATGATATGGGTTTGTTGAAGAAGAAGATGATGGGAGCTGATTTTATAATCTGGGGGTCTCCGGTGTATACCATGCAAGTATCTGGTCAGATGAAGACTTTCCTGGATCGACTATCAAGCTGGTATCATCTGCTTAAAATGGCTGGAAAAACAGGTATGGTGGTTACCACCACTGCTAACAGTGGTATGGAAGAAGTAAAGGATTACTTGAATATGATGCTCTGTGCAACTGGGGTGGAAGTAATTACTGATATGGGAGCATATGGAACTTTTCCCAAAACCCTTATAGATCCAGAAAGCGCACGTAAAGAGGCTTATTCTAAAGCTGCGGAAGTTTATCCCTATATTTCAGGTGAAAAAACAGCAGAGACAAATCCTGATCTTGAAGTATGTTTTCAAGTTATGAAAAACAAGGTTACCTATGGGGCGAAATGGCTTCCTTTTGAACATGATTATTGGAAGGAAAAGGGGATGCTTGAGTTAGATTCATTTGATGAGTTATTAGAAAAAATTAGATAATTAACTTGTATAATCCATTATAGTATTATGTATGAGCTTATTTATCTCATGAGTAATATTTCATCCATAAGGGAGGAATATCAATTCTAGAGAAACTTCTACAATTAAAATTAATAATGATAGGGATATCAGTCTGCGGAAGGGTAATTCATAACCATCCCTGATGAAATTTATAATTAAACCTAGAAAAGCAACAGCTGCAGCCAGATAACGGATGTCGAAATTAGTAGTACCTGTGATGAGTCCATAAGATCTTATTAATGCTAAAATAAGGAATGCTACCGATACTATTGGTATTATGAAGTATTTATTTTCATTAACTGTATTGTATGTTACTTTGATTTCAGTTTCACAATTTTCGGAGTCTAAAATCTCCCGCAGTTCTTTTTTAACATTAAAATTGTATCGTTTCTTTTTATCATGGATGTCTATATGGTCTGCCTGGAATTTTTCTTTAAAATATTCAGTTTTCTCCCCACATTTCATGGTGGTGTCTATCTCTATTTCCCCATTATTTTCCACTTTAAGACCTAAAGGCACAATTATGGATCCTTTATCCAATTTATATCCGTAAACATCCAGAAAAGTCTTATATCCCAAGTCCATTTTTGAAAGAATGAAATTAGGATCAATTATCTTAAATATAAGTTTCAATCTGATGAGGGTTAAACCCCGGGAGTCCTTCGTTGAAGTCCAGCTATCTAGATTTCCTAAATCTATTGTTATATGATCATCGCCTTTTATATAGGTTAATTCACGGCCCAGATTCACCCCATAAACATTTAATTCCAGAATTGACTCTCGAATACCATTTAGTAAAGGGAGTTTTAAGTTATTTTCATCGGTGTACAAATCCACCAACATCTGTATTTTCCTACCTAAAGATGGTCTTATCTGGTCTTCAATACACCACCGGTCCATTATAACTTCTATCATAATGAATCAACTCATATTGTGTCGGAAACAAATCTGAATCCAATTATTATTTGATATTTTCTTCAATATATTTTAGAGCCTCTTCATGAGATTTAGCTGCGAATTTATACCTTTTATGAACATCTATAATCTCTCGGAGTGCTTCCTGAACCATATCATGGTTCTCCCATTGCCCTAACTCAGCCAACACTTTTTCAAGACATCCTTTTTTGTAGCTGATCTGACCCAGAACATGGATGATCATCTTCCGTACCTTTTTATCTTCTTCATCCTGTAA
Organism: Methanobacterium sp.; assembly: GCA_021372715.1. GTDB lineage: Archaea > Methanobacteriota > Methanobacteria > Methanobacteriales > Methanobacteriaceae > Methanobacterium_A. The sequence goes on from JAJFTX010000028.1 coordinate 4,309, forward strand.
TTCTGCAAGGATGGGAAGCACATCCTCTGGATGGGTCCTTCCCCTCAGTTCTATTCCATGCACCATTTCTCGACGTATTTCAGGGTTAGGATGATCCAAGTATTTTTTGGCGAAATCTAAGGTGGGCTGGGGATTCTTCTGACCCATCTGCTTCAGGGCCCCAACCACGGCATTTCGAACAGTGCTGCTTTTATCTTCCATGGCCTTCTGGAATGGTCCATCTATCATAGAAGCATCTTTCTTACCTATTTCACCATAAGCGTATATAGCGGTCTGTCTTATCTTATCATCTTCACTGGATAACATTTTATCCAATATACTCAGTATGCTATCCTGGTATTCTTTTTCACCGTGATATGTCCTTCCCAGGACCAAATATGCGCTTTTGCGGATGTAGGTGTCAGGATCCGAGCTGTATTTATTAATATGGGTGATTTCCTTATTTTTTAGATCAAGAGAAATCTCATCTTCAATCTTATTGACTAATTCTTCTCTTTTTTTCTTGGAAAGATCATAAAACCCCATTTAATCCCTTCTAAAAAATTATATAATATTCAGATATTTCTGGTTAAATTAATGGTTGATCTGGTTAAATCAGAATATTCAACATCAACCTTCCACTGAGCTTTACATTCACATTCGAATTCCTCTGGAATGCTCTGGTTTAGATTGGAGGCAATGATCATATTTTTTAATTTTTTATTACATTTTTTACAGTTATACGGGCCTCTTCTAGATCCGAAACCGGCAGTATCCATAATCACCGGTATTTCAATGATTTTCCTCACCTTTTTTATGATCTCCAGTATACTCCATATCCATGGCGGCTGGTAGGAACCTCTACGCCATAGAACCTCCATCAGTGTGCCTTTGTGGATGGTTGCCGGGCAGAATGAAATTCTATCTACACCAATATCTTCAGCATATTCAGCAGATTTAACAGCATCATCAATTGCCTCTTGTTCTGAGGTTAAAATTGGTTTAACAAATAGATAGGACTTTGATGTGATATTATAATCTGTTTTTAACTTTTTAATAACATAAACAGCTCGTTCGAAATCTGCATTGGTAAATCCTTTATTTATTTTATATCCTTTAATTTCATCACTACTACTCTCTAGTCCCATGCTCACTTCGAAGATTTTATCAGGAATTAAGTCACAGCATTCCCTTAACACTTCTTCATTAACATATTCTGGCCGGGATTCCACCACAACTTCCTCTACATTTTCTTCATCACTTAGAATTTGAAGGATTCCAACCAGCGCATCATGGGGAATTTCATCAGGATTAAGAAAACTACCGGAAACAAATATTTTAACCGCAGTTTTTGGTTTAATATCATGTTTCAACAGGTTTTCTTTAAATAATCCCACTAATTCATTTGATGAAACATTTTCTAGGGGTGAATCTGCAATGTAACTGCACATGGTGCATCCTCCAGATGCCGAAAGTGCATGGGCACATCCGGGAGTGGGTAATATTACGAATATGGCATTTCCCTTCCCCGAGTAAAGAAGATCTTCTCCAGACCAGCTGGCAGATAATTCGGCTGCTGATTTCTTATCCATCCTATTCAGGCTTTTATTCCTTATTTCCTGGTTTATATCTTGGATTTCCATAAAGATTTTCCTTGATTTTTGTATAAAAATTAGTTATGTATTAATATATTTATGGTTAGTTAAAAAAATGTGTGAATAAAAGTAGCTACATAGCTATAAGGGAAAAATAATAAAAAATTAATAAAGTATGTTTTTTCTTATTTACCTGCACATATGTCACTTATTTTACCTCGGAACTGACTCATATATAGGTTGTAATAGAATCCCTTCATATCTAAGAGTTCCTGATGGCTGCCTCTTTCTATTATTTCCCCATCATTGATGACCAGTATCTGATCAGCATTTTGAATGGTTGAAAGCCGATGGGCAATGATAAACGACGTTTTACCTTCCTGCAATTTAAGGAGGCCTTCTTGAATTAATTTTTCAGTCCTGGTATCTACATTACTAGTTGCTTCATCCAGAATTAACATACGAGGGTCAGCTACCATTGCCCGGGCTATGGTGAGCATCTGCTTCTGGCCCTGACTTAGGTCGGCTCCGCCATTTCTTAAAACTGTATCATATTCATGGTGTTGCATCATTATAAAATCATGGGCATTGGCCTGCTTGGCGGCTTCAATACATTCCTCGTCAGTAGCCCCGTCCCTTGCATATTTCAGGTTGTTCATAATTGTGTTCGTAAAGAGAAATGGCTCCTGAAGCACCTGGGCTATCTGTATCCGTAGTGTATCCTGTTGTATTCCATCTACGGGATGATCATCTACCCTAATTTCTCCTGAATCCAAGTCATAGTAACGTGTGAGAATATTCATAATGGTACTTTTACCAGCGCCGGTAGGTCCGCATAGGCCAATAATTTGGCCGGGATTGGCACTGAAACTATTATTTTTAAGTATTTTATGCCCCGGCACATAGCTGAAATCAACATCAATAAAATCCACGTGGCCATCTACTAAAGGCATCGGTGGGGCACCTTCTTTATCAGGCAGCTCTGTTTTTTCGTCTATTATTTGGAACACTCTGCCGGCACCCACTGCTGCTGATATGATCTGGTTGTAGAATGCGAATATTTGAGTTAGTGGTGCCATTAATATTGAGCTGAAACCTATAAAGGCCACCAGATCTCCAAATGCGGCTTGCTGCTGGAGTACCAGGTATCCGCCAATCACGAATATTATGATGTTTTGCAGGTTTTGGAAAACCAGTGCAACCGCGGTATTGGCCATGGAGGATAGCTGTGCTTTTTCACCAGTTTCGTCAACCTTTTGACTCATTTTATCAAATTTTTTTATGAATGGCCACTGTTGATTGGATGCAACCACGGTTTTCTGGCTGGACATCCTTTCCTCGGCATATCCATTAAGTTCGGCCATCTGTTGCTGCAGAAGTCTGAAAGCCTGTCCAGCTATCCTGGATAGAAATACTGAAATGGCCAGCATACCCAGGATGGTTATATAGGTTAGAACGGTGAAGTAAGGGTTTAAGAATATCATGAAGACAGTGGCGATGACTACAGTTATAATGGCCTGTATTACAGTCATGAAACTTACACTTAAGAACTGGTCCACCACGTCTAAATCATTGGTAACGTTGCTCATTAACTCCCCAATAGGTCTTTTATCAAAAAAGTTCAGGGATGATTTTTGTATTTTACTGAAAATTTCCGTCCTTAAATTGTAAAGTGCCTTCTGAGCTACACCAGCCAATATCCTCTGCGATACATTTCCAAAAACCCAGAACATTATCACCGCGACCACTAAGATAACAATAATATTTTGAAACTCGGTTATAGACCCTGAACTTCCGCTGAGAATGTTCATTATTATACCTGAGATGGTGGGGATGATGGCCAGCATGATGGAATATCCAACCATTATTGCAATCATCAATGAGAAGCGAACCTTATATCTGGTGAGATAACCCATGAGTCTTCTTAAATTACTCATGATGCCTTTTGGTTTTGCTTTAACATTATTTTGTTCAGCGTTCATCATACCACCCCCTCATTGGGAACTTCAACACCAAATTGAGAAGTGTATATATCCTGATAGAGTTTATTTGATTCTAATAGTTCTTCATGGCTTCCCATGGCAACTATTTTGCCCTTATCCATTAGTACAATCTTGTCGGCGGTTATAACTGCACTTACTCGCTGGGACACTATGATCTGAGTAACGCCCTGCATTAATTCCTGTACAGAGTCCTGGATCCGAGCTTCAGTGGCCACATCAACCGCACTGGTAGAATCATCTAAGATGAGTATTTTAGGATTTAACATAAGTGTCCTGGCTATGGAAAGCCTTTGACGCTGCCCGCCTGATAAGTCGGCGCCTCCTCGAGCAATAATTGTATCATATTCCTGGGGCATGGTGCTTATGAATTCATGGGCATCTGCAGCTTTAGCAGCCCTTACCATGGCATCGTAAGTGGAATCTATAGTCCCTGAAAATATATGATCACGGTCTAAATGGACATCAAAATCTCTAGCAGTCTGTACCATAGTATTTATATCTGCTCCTGAAACTAGATTTTCACGAATTGTACCTGAGAAGAAATTGCTGCCCTGGAGACAAACAGCTGCAACATAACGGAGGGTTTCCAGGGGCATTTCCCGCACATCAATACCATCTATTATTACTTCGCCATCAGTTACATCATAAAAACGGGGGATAAGATTTACCAGAGTTGATTTACCAGAACCGGTAGCCCCTAAAATTCCAACAACCTCTCCCGGCTCGATATCTAGATTAATATTTTTTAATACCTGGGTGGATTGATTTTCATCTTCAACTGGATAAGCAAAACTCACGTTGTTGAAATGTATACCGCCCTTTAACTTATCATTATCAACTGGTTTCAAGTCTGGAGTGTTTACAACATCAGTTTCTTCATTTATTATTTCATAAACACGTCCCAGAGAAGATATACCTGAAGTTACGAAGGGTATCATGTAACCCACAGTCTGGATAGGAATTAATGCCATTACCAAGTATGTAATTGCTGCTGTTACCCCACCCAAGGTTAATCCTGTGCCTTGAAGCAATCCTGCTCCTCCCACATACAATATTCCTGCAGTGCCCAGATAGACCATCATCATTAGAGTAGGTGTGATGAAGGCATAGTAATACTGAGGTTTTAAGGCAGCTACACGGAGCTCTTCCGATGCTTTCTGGAAACGTTTATTTTCAAGGTCCTGTCTTACAAAGGCCTTCACTACTCTTATACCAGCCATACTTTCCTTCAGAACCTGGTTAAGCCCATCATATTTAACTTGCTTTTTATCATAGGCCTTAGTGGAATACCATAAGTATACAACAAGTAAAAGGCATTCTACAATAACTAAAATCGCAGCAACCCACATAAGATCAGGTGAGGTTATATAAAGGAAAAATAGTGCCACTATAAGTGTTAAGGGGGATTTGAATACATTTAATAATGTCTGTTGAACTCCAATCTTTATATTCTGGATATCTGTTGTTAGACGAACCAGAAGATCACTGGAGTTGTATTTGTCCAGACCGCCAAAAGAAAATGATTGGATATGGGCAAATGCACCGCTTCTAAGTCCATGGCAGGTCCTTTCTGAAAATGAAACAGCAATTGCTATATTTAAAAACTCACAAAAACCAACAATAATTGCCATGATGAGCATGTAAATCCCATATCTAATCATCACATCAGTATTACCTGCTGTAATACCATCATTTATTAAAAAAGAGCTTAAAAATGGTATTAAAAGCGTTCCAACAACACTTATAATCACTAAAAGTAAAGAAAAAGCTAGCCATTTATAAGAACCCTTCCAGTCCTTTATGAGTAATTTTAACACTTCAATGTCTTTCAAAAATATCCCCTCACCTAATTCTTTTACTCAATAAATTAATCCATTATATTAAAATATATTGAATAGATGAATTGATTTACTCAAATATATATTATTTATTGTTTTTTCCTTGATTAAATAAAGCGGCCTTCTTTTTCAAATCTAATCCTGTGTTCGTGAGCATGTTTTAAGAGGAATTCTTCTACCTGTTCATTTCCAAGAATATATCCTCCATATATATTGCTATTGGGTTTTTCTGGCACAATTATCCGTCCTTTATGTTTGCTAACCTGATCAAGACAGTAGGATACTGCTTCATCTACTGGATGAGCTTCTTGGGGAATATCCGCTCCAATACCTTTACTATCAACTACTTTGCTGAAGATTGGGGTGTTGATATCGCCTGGACATATCACTGAAAAACTTATATCTTTCTCAGCGTATTCATATCTTAAACTTTCAGAAAGACCCACAACAGCATATTTGGTGGTGTCGTAGATAACCTGCATGGGATAAGGAACTAAACCTGCAAGTGATGCAGTATTTATGATATGGCCAGACCCCTGTTTGAGCATTATGGGTAAAGCAGTATGAACCCCATATATAACACTCCACAAGTTGGTGTTTATCATAATTTTCCAATCTTCAAGGCGGGCATTTTCAAACAGCATGGGCTTGAATATACCTGCGTTGTTGAATAAAAAGTCAAGTCTCCCTGTTTCTTCTGCTGTTCCTTGAATGGCTTTTTTAACCTGTTCTTGGACCGTTACATCCACGATAACAGTGTGGATACTATCTCTATATTTGGAAAGATTTTTAGCTGCTTTTTCAATTTTATCTGGGTTCCGGCCAGCCATATATACTATTGCTCCTCTTTTAAGGAGTTCTTCAGTTAAAGCATATCCAATACCGGAGTTTGCACCAGTTACTAAACTAATCTTATCTTTATAATAATCTGTTCCACCCATACTCTCATCTTCGGATGTTATTAAAAAAATATAAAAAGGATTATTTTTTATATGTCAGTCCTAATCCACCAATAAACAGTATTAAAGCCATTAATAGGTATCCTAATGGTGTCCCTGTATCCTGCATTCCAATAAGGTGATGGTTCACTGGTTCGGGTGGTTCATGTGCTCCTAAAATGGTTACAAAAGTTTGAATCGTATGATAATCTGTGACGGTTACCCTAGCAATACCGGATCCTTCATCACCCCTTAAAACAGCGGTGGCCAGGCCATTAACCCAATTGACTGTGATGTATTTACTTCCCACATTACCCAGATTGGTGGTGAATGTCACTCTGGGCCCGCTGAAGAACAGAGCCGCATCATAAACGTGATCGCCACCGGATGAATCCTGATAAACATCAGCAGTAATAAATGAAGTTTCTCCGACATATATTGTGGATGGATTAGCCTTTATATTTAGAATAAGCCAGGGATTATAGTTAATGGTTCCATTTCCTGGTAAAAATTTATCACTTCCCGGGTCGCTGTTGGTCCCGTACCAGTTATATGAAGCGCTGGTGTGGCTGGGAATACTGTTTATATAATCTTTTAATTTGTGGAAGGCATCTACTAATTCATCTAATTGTTCATCAGTGATGTCAGGGTATTGTGATTTGATGTAATCCCGGAGTTGTTCATCAGTGATGGGGTACATTTCCATTATTAGTTCAAGGAAGGCCATATTTTTAATGTAATACTGAAAGTTCACAATTCGGTTGTAGCTTATGGTGCTGTTATTCCCATTGACTGCTATACCTATTTCTTTTCCTGTTCCCTCCAGATTATTCCCCATAATAGTGAGATTACTCATTATAGGTTGGGCAGTTATGAACCGGGACAAATCACTATCCAAACTGAAAATATTATTATTTAGAATGAAGATGTTTCCCATATTTCCAGCTAATATTCCTGAAGTAACATTATTTGCTCTGATATTGGTGATGTTATTTTTTATAATGGTCATGTTGGACTGGAAAGTGGTATAATCAATTCCTAAAGCGAAAATTCCAGCTGACATGGTGTTTCCTTCAATTTCATCAATTAAATTATCCTCGATTGTTGTATTTCCCTGAATTAACTGGAGATAGGATATTGCTTCACTTAGTCCTCCATCTTCTTCACTTTTAATTCCAGTAATTTTATTTTTAGAGAGGATTATTTCTTCTGATTCTGTAGTGTTATTTCCATCAAAGCCCATTGGAAGACAATATATGCCCTTACTGGTGCTGTTTAAGCCTTTACTTATCACATTGGTGATGGTGTTATCTATTACTTTAAAGCTTTGCATGGTTCCTTTAAAAGCCAGAGTTACCACGGACAATGCGGTGCTTTCACCAATTCCGTATATGTCTGCAATAATATTTCCCTGGACCAGGATATCATCAAGGGGTGAGTCCATGCTCATGGCGAATACATCAATTCCAGTAGTTTTATTATCATTACTTCGAATATTAGCTATGGTGTTTCCAGTCATTATAAGACCAGTAATGCCTGTTAAGTTTAAAGAAGCTACTGTAATTCCAATCTTAGATTCACTGCCTAATATATCTGTTACTTTGTTTCCAGAAATGATTGGATAACTTCCCACAAAAGCAATGCCCATGTTTGAAATATTGGATATCTCATTATTGGTAATTATATTTTTATCACCTAATACTGCTATACCTACTATTTCACCGTTAATCCGGTTATTATCTACTAAAGTATTATTTACAGTTGTACCTTCAGATTTTAAGGTGTCTGATTCATTTATTAGTTTTGAATTCCCTACCTGGATGCTAATATTAGTTGTGCCGTTTATTTTGTTGTTTTTGATTGTGGTATTGTTAGCTAATGTTATCATCCCGTTATTACCACCATTAATAGTATTATTTAGTATTATACAGTTCTCAGCAGAGATGTTTATCCCTAAACCGTTGGGTAATAGGTTGATGATAAACCCGATTATTGATGTTCCACCACCACTTCCAGAAACATCATTTACGATGTTGAAACCTGTTGCAACAGGTTTTAATTCAACGATGTCTTCGTTGTTGACTTTGATGTTCAAATTCTTATTCACCACAACATCTTCCTCATATGTTCCATTAAAAACGTTTATAACATCCCCATCAGCGGTATTTGCATTATCTATCGCATCTTGAATATTGGTATATGTCTGGCCATTCCAACATTCCATTCTGCAGCTGAAACATGACTGAAACTTAAAAATAAAATTAAAATAATAAATATAGATGCAAAAGATTTTTTTGACGTTCCTTTTTTCATATTATTACCTTATACATATTTTTAAAAAAATTTATGGAGTTTTCCCAAAAAATTTCTCATAAAATTCTCTAAAATCCTGTAGCAGTTGCACTAGCCCCTCCGTATGGATAGGAGGTACTTTGTGATGCCAGTACTTTACCATCTTTAATTATTTTGACGGTTAAAACGTCGTTTGTATCATCTGTCTTTCGAACAGACGCAGTTACCGTTGTACTGATACTGCCCAGATTCGTTGTTTGATTTCCAGTACCGGAAAGGGAACGATATCCGAAAAGTCCGCTTACATCAGCAGCCCAACTACCAGGATATTCTACAACAACATAAACATCGTTAGATGAGCCTTTTGAGTTACTCGAATGGCTGTCATTTGAGGTACATCCAGAGATAGCTACAACAAAAAAAACAATAAAAATCAATAGACTAATTTGAAACTTTTTCGTGTAACGAACCCCCAGTTCTTATAATACTATTATATATTACTCTAAGAAATATATAATTGTATATATTAGGTTATATATCTGAAAATATTTCATTTTTTTATAATTAAACCATATAAAAATAGTAAACATTACCAGTATGGTTACATAATTTTTATTCTTTATGAAAAAATAGATCTTCTAACTGGAAAGAAAGATTGATCTCCATAGTGGATTAAATGGATCTTTTTTTATAAGAGAAATAAATCTAATTTTATAAGAGAAAAATGGGCTTATATATATTATATGAGTTTAAAATTTAAGTTTTTAAGTAGTTAATAATATGTATATGGAAACAAAGGTAAAATCTATTCTAAATAGGCTGAAGATCCGCGATAACTGGTTTTTAGTGGATTATTCCGTCAATCCTTTCATGGGATGTGCTTTAAACTGTATTTACTGCTATATTCACGGTAGTAAATATGGTGGGGAGGATACAAGTAATTTAAAGATAAAGACTAATGCAGCGGAAGTTCTCTACAGGCAGCTTAAAAACCGTGCCAAAAAAAGAGAATACGGCTTTGTAGGGTTAGGATCCTCTACCGATCCATATCCTCCTATAGAGGAAGATCTACAGATCACCCGGGAACTGTTGAAGATAATTTATCGCTTTAAATTTCCAGTTAATGTTACCAGCAAATCAACCCTTATTTTACGGGATCTCGATCTGCTTAGAAAGATAGATGAGAAAGCTATTCTACCTGAAAATCTTAAGAATAAATTAAAGCATGGAGTAATAGTTTCCTTCTCATTTTCTACAGTAGATCCTTATTTGGCGGGTATATTTGAACCCGGTGCTTCTACTGTAGAAGAAAGGTTGGAGACCATGAAAAAATTTAAACAAGAAGGGTTTCTGGTTGGGGCGAATTTAATGCCACTTCTGCCCTTTTTATCAGACTCTGAAGAAGATCTGGATAAAATGATTGGTAAGATGAAAGAATATGGCGCAGAATTTGTTCTGGTAGGTGGCTTGACCCTGTTCGGTGATAAAAAATCAGATTGTAAGGTTCGCTACTATAATGCTTTAAAAGAACATTTTCCAGATTTATTACGCCCAACTAAGGAATTATTTGGAAACTCATTTGCTCCTTCCAGGACATATCAGCATAAATTAGCAGTTTTATCTAGAAAAATAGCTTCTAAACATAATATTAGAACTAATATACTGGAAAAATAAGTCAATTGTTATTTTTAAAATAAAAAAAAAGAAAAATAATTAGGATTTAGAAGCTGTCTATAACTTCTCCTAATAATTTTATGGATTTTTCTTTGTCAGGACCAATTGGGGAACCAGCTACGTACTGGGTTACGCCCATCTCTCCGAGAGCTTCGATTTTTGGTACGAAGTCTGCTGGGGTTCCTACTACAGAGAAAGCTTCCATTAATGCGTCGTCTACAGCTCCGATTGCACCACCAAAGTCACCTTTACCGATCATGGCACCTATTTTTGCACCGGTATCAGGGGCTAGGCCGTGTCTTTCCAGTACTGGTGGTGGGGAACCGGCAGCAATAAATGCAACAACTATTTTAGCTGCGCCTAATGCTTTTCCAGCGTCATCATCTATGGAACAGCAAGTGTATGCTGCTACATCGATGTCAGCCATGGATTTTCCAGCTTCAGCTGCACCTTCTTTTATGAGTGGTACTGCTGCTGCAAAGTCTTTAGGGTTTGATGCGTTAATTAATGCACCGTCAGAGTATCCACCAGCGGTTTTCAACATCATTGGGCCTTGTGCACCCATATAAATTGGGATTTTTTCTTGGACGGCTTTAACTCCACCTAACTGAGCTCCGCTTTCGGTTTTGTCACCGCTTAGGAGAACAGTCATCATGGCTATTGCGTCTTTAATACTCTGGACAGGTTTAACCCATTCAATACCTAATGCATCGAAGGTTGCTTTGTCACCAGGACCAATTCCTAGGGTTGCTCTACCATTGGATAATTCGTCTAAGGTAGCCACTGCAGATGCAGTTATGGCTGGGCTTCTTACATAGGGGTTTGTTACACCAGGACCGAGTTTAATGGTTTCGGTTCCTGCGGCAATTAATGCCAGGGTTTCATATACGTTTTTGTTGTTGTAGTGGTCTGTTATCCATGTGTATTCAAAACCTACGTCTTCTGCTAATTTTACAAGCTTTACAATTTTTTCTATAGGCTCGTTTGGAACAAATTCAATACCAAATTTCATGATTTATCACCATTTGTTAAATCTATTTAGACTATAAAAATAATTTTTGATTTGATTGTAAACGAAAGATTTAAATAGCAGATCACTGATTGCCTTGATTTATGTGTTGTTAAACTTCAATATAATTAAATGAATGAATTATTTTAGCTTATTTATTAATACTCTAATTATTTTTGAAAATAGAAATTTTAAAGTTAATAAATGTTTCATTGTTATAAATATCCATAATTGAGGTTTAATATGAAAAATGTTCATCAAAATCTAAGTGTATGAGTAATTATAATCAAATAAATTTTTTAATTAACTAATAAACACAAAAAAAAGGTTTTTAAGAAAATATATTTTTAGAGGAAATTTATGGTCGGGTTATCTAATATTATTATTTAATAATTGTTTCGGGATTAACTATGAGAATTCATCGTAAAGTTTATCTATGTGGATGATGATAAAATATGATGTATCACTTTGTGGTATGGTATGTCAATTGAATATTAAATTTTGCATTAATTTCTAAAAAGTTTGTAAAACTATAGGCATACAGTATAATATGTGCTACCATTTTAAGGCGTAAGCCAGAGTATGAGAATATCAAACTATGAAGGTCTATTTTCCATTGGTAGCTAAAGATAATGAGGGCTCAAACCCTTGCGAATAGCAAACGTTTGAGTTTGATGTTGGTTTTGGTAGAAGTGGTGACATTTGGTTGCTACTGAAACCCTCTTTAATTTTTTTAAAGTTTACTTTCCCAAGTAAATGCAAATAAAACTTCCGCTAAATTAAACGTGCTAAATCCGTTTGATCCTGGCGGAGGCCACTGCTATTGGGGTCCGATTAAGCCATGCAAGTCGAACGTTCTTCGGAACGTGGCAAACGGCTCAGTAACACGTGGATAACCTACCCTTAGGACCGGGATAACCCTGGGAAACTGGGGATAATACCGGATATATGGAGATACCTGGAATGGTTCTCCACTTAAAGCTCCGGCGCCTAAGGATGGATCTGC
>JAJFTX010000033.1 GCA_021372715.1 Methanobacterium sp.
TATTGATTTATAGAAGACTGTAGGTTTAATATAGATTTATAAAAGGAATATGTGATTAATATTGTCCCATAAAATGACTATGTGGAAAAATATTGATTTATAGAAGACTGTAGGTTTAATATTGATTTATAAAAGGACTATGGGTTTAATATTGATTTATAACAGGATCAGGTGATTAATATTGTTTCATAGATGGGATAAAAATAGTTTTAAACTTAGTAAAAACAGATCTTAATTATAATGAGTGATGATGAACTGAAAGTGGAAATAGAAAAAAAGTGTCAGGAACTCCAAATTCCCTTGTTAGGATTTGCACCGGTCACCAGATGGGAGAGACCTCCGGAAGAGCTTCCCCATAAATTTAATGATTGGATTCCTGAAGAATTCTGGCCTCAATCCATATATCCTGAGGCTAAAACGGTGATTGTTATAGGGCTTCCAGTGCAACTCCCCATATTAGAAACAGCACCGTCCATCTATTATCATGAGTTATATAATACTGTGAATATCCTTTTAGATATCAAAGCATATGAAATAGCTTGTTTCTTAACCGGGAAAGGATATCCCTCTATTTATCTTCCTCGAGATGGCTATGGAGATATTGAAGTTTTACTTAAAAAGCCTTTGGCTTTCTTTTCACATAAACACGCCGCTTATCTGGCAGGACTTGGTTCTTTCGGCCAGAATAACGTGCTTTTAACATCGGAGTTCGGTCCTCGGGTGAGGTTCACCTCCATTTTCACCACTGCTGAGCTAGAAGGAACATATATCAAAGGTGATGATCTTTGCACTCACTGCCTGGAATGCTATAAACAATGCCCGGTGAATGCTATAAAAAGGGAAGGGGACTTCCCACCACCAGTGGATAAGATTAGCTGTGCAGAGAGGAGTAAAAAGCTCAGGAGAGAATTCAGATCTCCCTGTGGCATATGTATCAAGGTCTGCCCAGTTGGTAAGGATAGGAAAATCTTCCATAGAGAGGACATATTCTATGATGACCCTCCCTTTGAATATGAAAAGGCCTGGAAACATGTGCAAAATTATGGAATTAAGAGATGAATAAATAGGTAAATAGAATTTTTATTAATAAATTCGATTTATATGGTGATTAAATGAATGATTTATTTGCAGATAGAATGAATAAGGTTCATAAATCCTTTATCAGGGAAATATTAAAGGTTACAGAGGAACCAGAGGTTATTTCATTTGCCGGGGGACTTCCTCATCCCAAATCATTTCCCGTAGATGAAATAAAAGAAGCAGTATCTGAAGTATTATCCGGGGACTGTATGGAGGTTCTGCAGTATAGTACAACAGAAGGTTACAGACCTCTTAGGGAGTATATTGCCCAGAGATATTCTAAACAGGGTTTAAAAGTTGATGCTGATGAAATACTAATTACCAACGGCTCACAGCAGGGTATTGATTTAACGGGTAAGGTCTTTTTAAATAAAAACGATAAGGTATTGGTGGAAAATCCCACTTATCTAGCAGCCATACAATCATTTGGATTATTTGAGGCTGATTTTAGATCAGTTCCTTTATTGGAAGACGGAGTTGATTTAGATATTCTCCAGAGAATCCTAAAAGAAGAGGAGATTAAGTTATTTTATTCAGTACCTAATTTCCAGAATCCCACTGGTATAACCTATAGTAAAGCAAAAAGAAAGCAGTTAGCCCGGATCCTGGAAGATGAAAAAACGGTATTTGTAGAAGACAATCCCTATGGTGAAATAAGATTTTTAGGAGAAGATATACCACCGGTTAAGTCTTACCTAGAAAAAGGAGTATTATTCGGCTCATTTTCTAAAATAGTTTCACCGGGCATGCGGCTGGGCTGGATAGTTGCAGAACCAGAGGTTATGGAGAAGATAATCATAGCCAAACAGGCTTCCGATCTGCACAGTAATTACTTCACCCAGAGAGTGGTCCATCAGTATTTAATGGATAACGATGTGGATCAGCATATAGAGAAGATTAAGAAGATGTACCGGGATCAGAGAAATCTGATGGTGGAGATGTTAGAGGAATATTTCCCGGAGAATGTGCATTACACCAGGCCAGAGGGTGGGATGTTTTTATGGGTGACTCTTCCTGAGGGATTATCTTCCCTGGATCTTTTTAACCTTGCTATTAAAGAAAATGTGGCCTTTGTCCCGGGTAAAGCATTCTTCACCGATGGTAGTGGTGATAATACGCTCCGATTGAACTTCTCTAATTCCGATGCAGAGAAGATTGAAGAAGGTATTAAACGGTTGGGTAAGGCCATCTATCAACTGATGTAAAATTAAAGTAGTTTTCCATTCCCCCTAGATCATGTGATTATTTTCACAAAATCCAGTTTATTGGTTATAAATTTTTCTTCTTTATTTTTTTTGTAAAAGGTTTAAAGTTATCTATTTGTTAGTATTTTACAACCTTTAAATAACATTATGAACTAATATGAATATTAGTAGGATATTAATTTGAATTCTTTTATCATTAATCCTACAAATTAGGCATGAAGGGGGTGAAAAAGATATGAGAAAACTAGCAACACTCTTTTTATTAATTGTATCCCTTGGTTTAGTCTTTGCTGGAGCTGTTTCTGCTGAAGATGCTACCACTGATGTAACAGTTGTCGATGAAAATGGCGATCCTGTAATTATATCCACACCAGGTGATGAGGTAGCAGCAGTGGTTGAAGTAAACTCCAATGATGAAACATTAAATATACCATGGGTTGAAATTATTGTAGATCCAGACACAGGAATAGAATTTAACCCAGAAGACGCCGTAATGTGGGATGGCACTCAATTCATCGATAATGACATGACTAATTATCCTATGAATGCATTCTTCTTTTACGATACTATTGGACAAGTCTGGGTTTGGGATATAGCATATGCAATGGGGGGTAACCTACCCGCCGATACAACAGTAGCACTAATAGCACCCGGTATAGTAGGAGCAACCGGAGATATAGATGTCAACGCCGACCTATGGCAGATAGAAGTTAGGGAACCTGTCTTAGTCGATTCCGATAGCTACACATTCCTATCAGTACCACCAAGACCAATACCAGTTAACGGTGCAACCGTACCTATGCAGACTACTGGTGCTCCATTAGCAGTAGCAGCACTGGGACTACTCAGTATAATTGGTGGAGCAGTCTACGGCAAACTCCGATAGAATCAAATTTCTATTTCTTTCTTTATTTTTTTGCAATTAAATTAAAACTCTTTCAGTGTGCTTAAATACTTTGTTTCTAGGAAATCAATCATCTAAAAAAAATATCATTTAGTTTCTAACCCTTTTTTTATCTTCAAAAAGAGTGATAAAAAAAAAGATTTTTATCCCCATTCACATTTATTATTGGGGCAATTCCTTTTTCATGGTTAGTTTATATCCTGCGGTTAAACATATGAGGACTATGGGTATCACGATATCCACGAAGAGGGCGAATCCTGCGTTTCCTGGTGCGGTGTTTCCGGTTTGCATGATGTTGGTGATGTGTATGTATCCTGCTCCCAGGTAGAAGGTGGATACTGCTATTACAGTTGCCAGCCAGAAGTTATCCCTTAATTTCAAGCATAGAAGTCCTAATATTCCATAGGATAAGTTAGCCACTCCCACTTCCAGTTGGAAGGGATTGCCTGCGGGCCAGCCTATCAGGGCAGCTATGGTATTGGACATGAAAACATGACCTATGAAGGCCCATATCGAACCGATTCCCACTATTATAAATAGGAACCATAATAAGAATACTTCAAAAATTCTGTTTTTCGTTTTAGGTGCTTTGCTTAAAAATAGATGTAAAATTGCTCCTATTATTGTTATGATTATAAAAATATCGCTCATATCCATTATAAAAACTCCATTTAATTTATTATAAGATTTTATATATATTCTTAGTTCTTATGGATTAAAATATATGGAAAATTTTGTAAAAAGATATAGTTCTAAAAAAATTATTATATACATTTTAGGAGTGTTAATATGATATTTTTCATCTGATGATATTTAAAAAGTAATTTGTTATTTAAAAAGTAATTGTTTTAATAAACGCCGGGGACGGGATTTGAACCCGCGAGATCCAAAGGATCATTGGCTTAGCAGGCCAACGCCGTACCAGGCTGGGCCACCCCTGCAAATGAAATTTTGTTTTATCTATAAATAAAAAGTGGTGATCAAAACATTGTCTAATCTACTATTTAAAGGTTTAAGCTAGTACTCAAAAGATTGATGAAAGTCTTTTATTTAAAGTTGGTTAAAAATCTTTGCATTTATTAGGATTATCTAGACTTCTTATATAAAATTGAGTGGGCGTGTTCAAGAGTGGACAAACCTTCCAGATGTTGGTGATCCAAAAATCCAGCTCCGCCCCGTTGCTCCACAAGCATCAGCTGTCTAGAGTAGAGCTGCTTCTTTCCAGACCTGACCCGTTCCCCTGGTTAAGGCAGTTCACCCCGGCCCTCCAGCCGAGACTCTGCCACCACTGATCCTGCGGGACGAGGTTTCTACGTTGAATTTCTGGGCCAGCACCTGGTTAATCTGCCGCCTCTTGAACTTCGACTGCACCATATAGGGGATGTGCGCTTACAGAGGACCCCTGACCCTCCAGTCTAGCCCATTTAATTTAGGATTGTTTTAGTATTTTAAGCTTGCGATTCACAGATTCTAATTATTCTCCCTGGGTGATGGAATTAAAATTTATATTTTTTAAAAATGATAGAAATAAATTGGATTTCTGGCCAGGCCAATATTATTTTATGTCCTTTAATCATAAATGATAGATATGGACTGGTTGTTGATAATTGGCATAATCATCAGCTCTTATATGGCCTTTAACATAGCTGCTAATGATGTGAGTAATTCTATAGGTACTTGTGTAGGTAGTGGTTCCTTAAATATGAATAAATCCCTGATTTTAGGAGCTATTTTCATGTTCCTGGGAGCTTTTTTTTTAGGTGGTAATGTGGCTCGTACCGTTGGTCAGGGGATAATTGGATCGGATGTGTTAACCACCACTGGGGCCTTGATCATAATTTTAGCAGCTTCATTATGGATAACCTTCACTCTGATTAGTAGAATACCTATTTCAGGATCTGATGCAATTGTTAGCTCTGTTTTTGGATTTGGCTTAGCTGCTGCCGGGCCAGCATATATTAACTTCGATGTTATGGGATTCATTATACTTAGCTGGATCTTATCACCTTTAATAGGATTAGCAGCTGGATTTCTTTTATATTATATTCTGAAAAAGGGTTTTATAGATAATATAAAATCTGCTGGAGTGAAAGATAGGGTGGAGAAGATATTCTCCTATTTACAAATGGGTGGTAGTGCCTTTTCCGCGTTGAATGTGGGGGCTATTGATATCGCAGTTACCACGGGGGTTATGTTATATGCCTTTGGAGATATGGGTTTTGATATTAAATCCATTGGAGCAATTATCATAGCCCTGGGTGTGTTGCTCTTAGGGGGTAGGGTGACCCGTACTGTGGGTAAAAGGATAACAGAACTGGTCCCTACCCGTGGTTTTTCTGCTCAGTTGTCCATGGGTGGGGCTGTTTATTTTTTCGTCATGTTAGGAATGCCCATATCCCCTACTCAGACATTGGTTGGTTCGGTTATTGGAGTGGGGTTGGCCAGGGGTACGGATACAGTTAAGTTCGACGTGATCAAACACATAGCCACCACTTGGATTGTAACCATCCCTGCCTGTATAGCTCTCTCCGCTGGTATTTATATGGTCTATCATTTAATATTTTGATAAATTAGTTCGGATAGTTCGTAATAAAAAATATTAACACTAAACTCAATATTAATTGTAAGTGGAGGTTTACAAAGATGAAAGCAACTGCAGTTAAAATGGCGGATGGAGTATACTGGACCGGAGTTCTTGATTGGGATATAAGGAACTATCATGGATATACCCTTGATGGAACCACATATAATAGTTATCTTGTTTTTTGCCAAGATAAAGCTGTGTTAATTGATAATACTTATCCGGGTTCATCGGCCCAGATGTGGGGAAGAATTGAAGATGCCTTCGAAAGGGAAGGAAGAGAACTGAAAATAGATGTGATAATCCAAAACCATATTGAAAAGGACCATAGCGGAGCCCTGGTGGAGATTCATAAAAAATTCCCAGATGCACCGATTTACTGCACAGCACCAGCAGTGATGGGGCTAAAAAAACATTACTCGGGACTGGAGGATGCTGATTTTAATATGGTAAAAACGGGCGACACCCTGGAGGTTGGTGATAGACAATTCGCGTTCCTACAGGCTCAGATGCTCCACTGGCCAGACAGCATGTTCACCTTACTGGCAGATGAGGGTATTTTATTTTCAAACGATGCCTTCGGTCAGCATCTCTGCTTTAAAGATCGTCTGGATACGGATATTCCAGAATATGTGTTAATGGATGCGGCAAAAAAATTCTATGCTAATTTGATTACTCCTTTTTCCATGGTCTTGCTTCAGAAATTTAAGGAGATAACTGAATTAGGTCTTTTAGATAAGATAAATATGATAGCACCATCACATGGGCAGATCTGGACTGATCCCGGTAAGGTTATTACTGCTTACACTGATTGGGCCACTGGTAAATGTGAAGATATGGCCACCATCATCTATGATACCATGCATTACTCTACCCGGACCATGGCCCATGCTCTTGCAGAGGGACTTATCGTCGAAGATATTAAGGTTAATATGTACTTCATCCATGAGGATGAACGGAGTGAAATGGTTAAATCCATACTGGACAGTAAGGCTCTGCTTGTAGGTGTGCCCACCCTGTTCAACGGCCCTTATCCCAGTGTTGGTGATCTGATGTATTACCTGAAAGGTCTTAATTTTGGTATGACCGGTGTAAAAAGAAGGGCGGTCACCTTCGGCTCCAAGGGTTGGAGTGGAAAAGCTGTTGATCAGCTGGCAGAATCACTGGATGAGAACGGATTTCAGGTGATGGATAAATATGAAGTTGACTATGTTCCCACAGATGAGATGTTAAATAAATGCTTTGAAATTGGTCGTAAACTAGGTGAAGAAATCAAGAACAACTGGTGAATTCTTATCCAATAAGAAATGACACTGATTAGAAATTAATCATCTGAATCCTATAGAAACCTATTTACTAAGAATAAAACCTTTTAATTTATCTAAAAAAAAAACCTTGGAGGATATTATATGAAAACACTGGAATTTGAAAGTGGATTAGATCCCAGAAAGAAGTTGATGGTTATTCTTTTCTGGACTAACCGTAAATCAGCCCGTACAGAGGGATGTGCACCGTTTCGTTTGCTTAAGATAACCACACCAGAGAAAACATACCTACCTGAGGGAAAGAAATTGCTGAAGTTGAGTGATGAGATCATGGATGATCTGACCCTGAATATTGAAGATGGTAAACCATTGTACTTTGAAATTGGTATAGGTAATGAATTAATCGAAGCATCTCTGGAAGGAAATATGTATACGGTGTCTACTAAGGTGAGCACTGAAATTGAGGAGGAAATAGTCGAAAAACTGAATATGGAACTTAAAAAGAAATATCCTAATATATGCGAGTCCTTCACTCCCCGAGTAACGCCTCTAGAATGATTTTTTTTATTTATAAGTTTTTTTCATTTTTTTATTTTAGGATAGACACCTTCTATCATCGATAATTCCATTATATTAATGAATTAATACTAGCTTCTACGTACTAAAGAAACTTTTAAGTAATTGTTCGTTTTATATATTAATAATCTATAAAACATAAAGTCATGTTTTATTGAGGAAGGGATTGCTTTAATAACAATTATAGTGGCGTCTATGGTGGAGTATAATAATCGTATTGAGAATTATAGAATGGGAGCCCTATTAGGGATTATATCATTATTTTTAATATTTATTTACTATTTACAAAGTAATTCGCTTCCCTATAATCCATTCTTAGGCTTCGTAGCTCCCATTTTTTTAACATCCGTCTGGTTGAAGAGAAGAACCTGGTTCGCTCCTGTGTTACTAGTGGTTATTCTCGTCTTTATTCAGCTTCTGGCCAATAGATTTGGAATTAGATTTTATGAAGATTACTTCTTATTAGTGATGTTTATTTTCGCCGTGGTCATTGTAGCCTTCCTAAGTGAAAGGATAGAAAAGGTGAGAAGTCTTAACCGGCTGAATGATGAGTTAGAAAAAGAGAGAAAAAAATTAGAAGATGCTAATAAGGAACTAGAAGCATTTGCTTATTCTGTTTCCCATGACCTCAGGGTGCCTCTCAGAGCGATAGATGGTTTATCACGTATTCTAGTGGAGGATTATCAGGATGATTTGGATGATGAGGGTAAAAGATTGATCGACATTATCCGGGAGAACACTAAAAAAATGGGACAATTAATTGATGATATTCTTCATCTATCCCGTGCCGGGCGTCAGGAAATGAATATTACCCAGATAGATATGGAGAGTCTTTTTAAAAATACCTTCGATGAAATAAAGCATTCCCATGAAGGAAGAAACATTGAAATAGAAATTAAACCACTTCCTGAAGCTTATGGGGATCGTACTTTGCTGCAGCAGGTAATCAGCAACTTAATTTCTAATTCCATTAAATTCACCACCCCCCGGGATCCGGCTATAATTGAAGTCGGTGCGAAAAAGGGTGATAAAGAAAATATATATTACGTAAAGGACAATGGTGTGGGCTTTGATATGAAATATTCCAATAAATTATTCGGTCTGTTCCAGAGATTGCACGGCCAAAATGAATTTGAAGGAACTGGTGTGGGCCTATCCATAGTTCAACGTATTATCAGGAGACATGGAGGAGATGTCTGGGGAGAAGGAAAAGTGGATCAGGGAGCTACCATCTACTTCAGTCTACCCTATAAAAAAGGAAAATAAAGGTAATAATATTATCAAATAAATTATATAGGAGTTTTTTTAATGGATCTTGACGAAGTAGAAATACTCTTGGTGGAAGACAATGAAACAGATGCTGAACTCACCATCAGAGCATTGAAGAGGAAAAATCTGACCAATAAACTGGTCTGGGTTAAAGATGGTGCTGAGGCTTTAGAGTTCTTATTTGCCACCGGAACTTATTCTGATCGAAATAGGGAAGGACTTCCCCGATTGATCCTTCTTGATCTGCGGATGCCTAAAGTAGATGGTTTGGAAGTTTTACAGAGGATAAAAGCAGATGATAAAACTAAGAAGATACCCGTAGTGGTATTAACCTCTTCCAAGGAAGATAAAGACATCGTGGAAAGTTACAAGTTGGGTGTTAATAGTTATGTTAGCAAACCAGTTGAATTCGATGAATTTACCCAGGCTATATCTACATTGGGATTGTACTGGATGTTGCTGAATAAACCACCAGAATAGTGATGGTTATGGAGGAAAAACTGAAAATACTTATACTGGAAGATGTCCAGTTCGATGCTGAGCTCATGGAATATGAAATGCGCCGTGAAGGTGTTAATTTTATATCTAAAAGAGTGGAAACAGAAGAAGACTTCACCAGGGAACTGAGTGATATGAATCCTGATATTATATTGGTGGATCATTCTCTTCCTCATTTTGACGGTATATCCGCTCTGGAAATCGTGCAGGATCGATCCCCGGACACACCATTCATCTTCGTAAGTGGTAAAATTGGAGATGAATTTGCAGTGGATGTCCTTAAAAAGGGAGCAACAGATTATGTATTTAAAAATAACCTTACTAAACTAGTTCCTTCTATTGAAAGAGCTTTAAATGAACGTTTAGAATTTTTAGAACGAGAAAAAGCCGAAAAAGAGCTTAAAAAAGCCTATACACAAATGGAGAAAAGGATCCAGAAGAGAACTCAGGAACTTTCCGAAGCCAACCAGAGATTACTGGGAGAAATAGCTGAACGTAAGGTGGTTGAAGAGGCACTACGTGAAAGCGAAAACAAAAACCACACCCTTCTACAGGCCATACCTGATTTAATGTTTATCATCACCGAAGATGGTACATTCGTCGATTTCAGAGTTAAAGATGAAAAGAACCTGGCCATTCCTCCAGAAGAAATAATAGGTAAGAAGATAAATCAAATAGGACTTTCTCCTGATGATCTTAAAACAGCCCATGATAAAATTAAAAAAGCCCTAAAAACCGGTGCTCTTCAAAGTTTTGAATATCAAATCCATCTTAAATCAGGTTTATATTACTATGAAGCCCGTATAATTAAGTTAAATGATTTTGAAGCTCTCTGTATTGTTCGTGATATAACTGAAAATAGGCTGGCAGAAAAGAAAATCAATAAATCCCTTAAAGAAAAAGATGTACTGCTTAAAGAGATTCATCACCGGGTTAAAAACAATTTACAAATAGTTTCCAGTCTTTTAAGTTTACAGTCCCGTTATATTGAAGACGAGGGTACTGTGGAAATGTTTAAGGACAGCCAGAGCAGGATAAAATCAATGGCACTTATCCATGAAAAATTATACCAAACCGGGGATCTAACCCGTATTGATCTGTCAGAATACGTTAATGAACTGGTATCTGACCTGTTCCGGTCCTACAGTGTTAACACTTATCTGGTTAAGTATAATATCGAATCTAAAAGCATATTATTGGATATAAACACCGCTATTCCCTGCGGTTTGATTATTAACGAACTGGTAACCAATTCCATAAAACACGCCTTCCCTGATGATCGGACAGGAGAAATCGATATAGAAATCAATTGTATAGATGATAATTTTATTTTGAAGGTGGAAGATAATGGAGTGGGATTCCCTGAAAATTTGGAACTGGAAAATATAAAAACATTGGGTTTACAACTGGTAACCAGCCTCACTAAACAATTGGAAGGTAATATAAAACTGAACCGAGAGAATGGTACCTGCTTCCAGATTAACTTTAAAGAAGAAGCCTGTCAGTGAATCAATTCCTAGGGAGAAATTATTTACCCTTTTTTTAACTCTTAAAAATAAATTTAATCCCTTTTTTTTGAAATTAAATTCTTAAAAATAAATTTAATCTGATTTTAATACCTTAATAATATCGCCATCAGATATTATGCCCTTTATCTTATTTTCTTCCATCACTACCAGCTGATTTATGATTCCTTCAGAGTGAGATGTGTTCATTTTCTCCACAGCCAGTGTTAAATCATCATCCGGACTGATGATCGCCACATCTTTTACCATGACCTTCTCTACAGTGGTTCCTAACTCATATTTGTCCAGTATAAGGTTATGGCCCAGATCTGTTGCGGTGACTATACCCACCAGATCATCCTCATATACTACTGGAAGGGAGCTAATTTTATATTTCATAAGTTTTTCAAAAGCAAAAACAACATCCTCAGTTGGTTGGACGGTTACTACATCTTCCGTCATTATATCCTTAACTTTTATCTTCTCCAACATCATCATCACGTCCATAAGTCTTGGTTATATCTTCAATTATAGAATCCAGAGTGGTGGTAACATCGATATTCTCGATAACCGGTACATGAAACTTATTGGCCTGGCTTTCAAAGTACTTATGAGTCCTTCTGATTGCTGCGAAATAGTTCATATATCGTTTAAGAGGCCTTCTAGCCCATAATTGCCTGCATCTTGAGTAGAACCTTCCTTTATGTACTTCTTGGTCTTGTAAGGTTAAGACGTACATATTAACATTCTCTCGAGCCACCAGATCTTCCCGTATAAAACCGGGTACGATGTGCACTCCTTCAATAACTATACTTATCCCTTCTTTAAGGGCTCTTTCAATAACCGCATCCACCCCTACACTGACCGTGTCCACATGGTCTCTGAATCCAATGAGAACTTCATCCAGCTCGGGTGGCGGTGGTATACGCAGCGAACGATAAGCTGTATAACTGGATTCATATATGGTGGGTAGTAATTCTTTGCTTACGATCTTACGCATTACTTCCCGGATCATATCGGTACTGATCATATTCCTGATTCCCAGGCGGTTAGCCACTTCAAAGGCAATGGATGAGGTACCCACACCAGATGCTCCTCCGATAAGGATGATCAATGGTTCCCTGCATTTACGGATCCTCTTCCACATCCCATATTTTTCAGCGATCTCATAGTCTTCATCTTTAAGCTTTTCTCCAACTATTTTGATGAGATCTTCTAGATCTATCACCTGAATACCTTCACTGCGCAGGTAAGCTTCTATGTGTGATGCAAAAGTATAGGCCTTGTTGGGATCCATCTCGGCTCTTGTTAATGATCTGGCCAAAACTCCCTTAGAAAAAGGTTCCCTATATTTTTTTCCGCCTACCTTTCCTTCTACTAATATCATTTTCAAAATTATACACCTCAAAAAAGGAAGGAACAAATACAACAAATTGAATCTGTTAGTTTAACAATAAAACATTTTCCATAAATGCTCCAGAACAAGAATAAATTAGGAATATTTATAGTTTGATAATCTCTGCCTGTAAGGATCTATCCTCTTGTGAATCATCTATTTTGATCAAGCATCCGTATCCCTGGGATATTTCGCCAGGATTAATTATTTTAGTCTCACCGATTTCATCAACACCCATTGATTCATGTATATGTCCACAGACACACAATGATGGCTGGCTTTCTTCAATTATTTTACGGATACTGGTACTACCCGCATGCTCTCCGGAAGGTAAAAGATCTGTTTTTGTATCATAGGGTGGTGCATGGGTAATAAATAGGGTTATTTTCTGATCTGCGATTCCCTTTAAAACTTTACTGGCTTCATCGTATATCTGTACTTCCTCAAATTCTAGGGGAGTGTCGAATGGGGTGGGATTGGATCCTCCGAAACCGCAGATCCCAATATCATTTATTATCATGCTGCGGCAGTGAATATTTAATGCTTTGGAGTTTTCAATTTTGCTGTGAATTGATTCAGGATCACAGTTTCCAGGAATAGCCAATACCGGGACATTGAAATTTGCAATCTCATTTAAGATCTCTTCACCCAGCTCTGCTGGGCCAAACTGGGTGATGTCTCCGGTGATGATGACTAAATCAACCTTATGGCTTTTAAGATATTCTATGATCTTCTTATAATCTCCGTGCACATCGCCTACAGCCAGAATTTTCATATTACTCTCCACTATCTTTAATGAATTAGGTTCTTATTTAATTCTGTTCGTTGAAAAAAGTAGATAATTCCTTTAAACTCTTTTTTATATTTTCTTTACTTCCGTAGAGGATTATCACATTATCTTCTTCAAATTCGATTATCACATTATGATATTCTGCGATATCATGTAATCTTTCCTCTAAAATAGGTTCTTTAAAGGTTAATCGTGCCATCGAAAATGATGATGGTGCTCCTACTACGAATCTTGGTTTTTTATCTGGAATTTTATATACTTGCTTTCCTATGGATGCTTTTTTAAGTTTCTCAAACCATATGTCCTGATATTCTTCTCCTAAACTTTCAGCTATGGTTAAGAGGGTGTTTTGTACTGAAGTGAGAAAATCATTGATCCTCTTCAATTCTTTCATTCTCTCAGGATCTGTGGGATCTACTTTGTAGAAGTTGATAGTGGTCTTGGCCATCTGAATATCCTGATTTAAACCGGATGGTATTTCCATCCCTTTTTTTCTTAAATCAGCCAATAGATCGACCAGTATCATCCAGGTCTGTTCTGCAGGTAAATCATTCATAGATGTTCTTCCAATATTTTCTGGCTACTGTAGTTTAATTTTGCATCTGCTTCCTTTAATTCGCCAATTATTTCTTTGATATTCTCGTAAGAATCCAGGAATAAAACATGAAAACTTTCTGTTCCGCTTATATTTAATATAGCTATTTTTTCATTTTCATTTATTGTTTTATCTTCTATGGAAGCCTTGTATTGCACGAAAGGACCATATTTTTCCGGTAATTCCTGATATTTAAATATTCCTACCAGTGTTGCGATAAACAAATAGACACCTCACTTTAATAAAATTTTTATTAATTATGAATATTGATATAAAATTAAATATACTAAACGGTGATTAATAAACATATATAAAATCGTATTAAAATAGTGTTAAAAAAAATAAAAAATTAGGGAGAATTAATTATTCTCCGCCAGTTATTATATCCAGTTTAGACAGTGCGGGATCCGTATTTATCTGATGCGCATCCACAGTTATATCATCTTTACTTAATCCCATAGCTAAACCGTATAGCTGGGCTAAGTGGAATACTGGTATATTAAAGTCAGTGCCAAATTTATCATTGACTTCCACCTGTCCTACATCAAACTGCAGGTGACAGAAAGGACATACATTGATAATGGCATCTACACCAGCTTCTCTCATATTGGTTAATTTTTCTTTGGTGTAATCTGCTGTTACATCCAGATCTCGGGATCGGAGACCTCCTCCAGCACCACAGCACATCATCTTATCTTTGTAAGGTACGGATTTAGCTCCAGTTATCTCAACCAATTCATCCAGAATGGTGGGTTTCATGGGGTCGTCTATTTCGATTTCAGCACTGGGTTTGAGGAAGTGACATCCATAATGCACTGCTACATTAAGATTCAGTGGTTTGGTAACTGCTTCGGCTAGTTTATCCATTCCCACGTCGTTATAAAGAATTTCAGCGAAGTGTCGTACGTTAATTTCGCCTTTGAATTCGCGGCCTGCTTCGGCTAATATTTCGTTAATTTTCGCTTTCATTTCTTCATTTTCATGAAGCATATGGTTGGTTTCGAAAAGTGAACCGAAACAACCGTTACATTCTGTCATAATGTCGTTTCCCTGTTCTTCGGCAATAGTGATGTTACGGGCGGCGATGGATGCCCAGGTGGTTCGATCAAATGAACCGAATACACCAGGGGCAGGACAGCATGATGCTCCTTCCATGTCTTTAAGTCCTACATCTAGTTTATCGAAGAGTATTCTGGTGGATTTTTCGATACCAGGGTATCGGTTGTTCATAATACATCCTAAGAAATATGCAAATTCTTGTTCAGCCATGTTAATCACCTTATTCTAATTCTCCTTTCTCCCAGTTGTAACCAATGAGGTCGTCAAAACCTGTGGCTTTGATTATTTTCTGAACTTCATCCAGTGCTCCAGGGAAGCTGTGGGTGGTTGGTGGTAGTTCATCAAGTCCCACTTTTTTCCTCAGTGCCATAGTGGCATCGTTAATGGGTACACCATGTCCTGTTTTTAATACAAATGATCCAACTGCTTTATGTGCTGGTGCCATGTATCCTGCTTTAGCAGCGTAGTTTCTGGCTATTTTCACTATGTCTACAATTTTAATGCCTCTAGGGCATCTTTCCTGACATTCATAGCAGGTGGTACACATCCATAGTGTGTCGTCAGATATTACTTCTTCTTTAAAGCCCATTACAGATTTTCTTACTATTTGTCTTATTCTGTATGGGGTTCTCCTTCCAGAGGGACATGCACCTGTACATGTACCGCACTGGAAACATAATGCTAATGTCTCTGCACCAGCATCCATAATTTCCTGTTTGAAATTTTCATCTATACTATCACGAGTTAAAGTGTCTTCTTCTCTTCCTTCAAGTAAAGTCATACTATCACTCCTCTTGGTTTTGGGTTTTTCTTCAACTTCTGGTTTTTTTTCTGATTTTTTTGTCTTTTTTTCTGGCTCTGTTTTTGCTTTAGCTTTTTCTTTGATCTCTTTTTTTTCTTCTTTCGCTGATTTATCTTTCACCGGTTCTTCGGCTTTTGCCTCCGGTTCTGTTTTTTCTGCTGTTTCTAGTTTTTCTTCTTCGGTTGTTTCTGTTCCCTCGTCTTTCATCTCTGTCTCAGACTGTTGTTCTTCTGTACCCTTCTGCTCTTCTGTGTCGTTTCCTCCACCTAACATGTTTTTTAAGCGTTTTAATTGTTTCATTCTCTTTCACGCCCTGAATGTCTTACCAGTCTGTGTGAAATCTTATGATTTTCAATAAATAGGTTTAAGATTTGCCTATATAAAGATTACTAAAAAATTACTTAGTGTAACCTTTTAGGTTACAGATTTTAGTGTAATTAAAAATAATTAAATTATACAGATATAAATGAGTACCCTTCTTATTATGTTAAGATGAGTTTCTTTACTATCATGATTAAGATGAGTTTTCCCTTACCCTAAAAATAACCATCTTTCTTACTAAATCATAGGGAATGGGCTTATCTAATGGGAATTGAACCGCCCCCTTAGAGCTTTTATATGATGAAAATTCATCTTTAAAAGCTTCAATAGCCGAAGGAGTAGGATAAAAACCAATATGTTTTTTATAGGCAGCGAAATGTACCAAGTTACCATTAAGCTGGAAAGTGGGCATTCCATAATTTATGGTTTCTACAGCCTCCGGAGCAGATTCACGGATGACCATCCTCATTTTTTCTAAAATAATCTGCACTGACTCTGGAAATGCAGAGACATATTCATCTACGGATTGATATTTTTTTCTGCTCACCAAAAACATAACCCCCCCATCATTAAATTTGTTAATATATGTTCTGACAATAGGTCAAATATATAATTCATTAAAAACGTATGATCTAATATGCTTGAAATCATGATGCACGACGGCCCTGCTCGACTGGGCCAATACCTGGACCTAAATACCCCGAACATTCTACCCGGGGACAGTTCCCTATCCCTTATTTTAGATGAACCAATGCCTTATAACGTTCCACTATCCCTTGCAGAATTTTCTGTGAAAAAAACAATAGAAAATGCTAAAGAAAGCGATGAAACAGGCATCGGAGTGGTTCAGGGTTCGAAATATCCCGAATTAAGGGTTAAATGTGCATTAGAACTTGAAAAAATGGGCAATGAAATATTGATGGTGGCCCATTCTGATGAACTTCAAAAAAGACCCTTAGATCTTCTAAACATAATAATAAATCTCCGGGAAAGTATCCATCCCAACACCGCTTTATATTTTCCCTTCGTGAAAATTCCCTTCATTCCCTTACTGGCCTATATTGGTGTGGATTTCTTTGGAGATGCCTCAAATGATATATACGCAGACCTGGGAATGTTAACCACCCCTCATAAGATCTATGACCAGAAAGAATATGAAATATATCAACTGAACCATGAAGAACTGAGAAATTACAACAGGAACACCATGGATTTTGTTTTAAGAGAAGTAAGGGAGAATATAAAACAGGGAACCATGAGGAATCTGGTGGAAGAGAGATGTTGCTCATCCCCCGAGACCATGACTGCTTTAAGAGTGCTGGATCGGGATTATACTGAATTTTTAGATAAATACACTCCACTATACTGAGGAAATTCATTATAATTGATTTTTATTTTAGAAAAACAAGGTATTAATTACCAAAGCCGAGAACAATAACCCTCCTAATGTCGTATTCACATAAGGCAAATACCAGTACACTTTACTTATATCTAAACTAGTTTTAATTAAAAGAATCAGGGGAAATAAAGGATATAAAAATACAAGGAAACTTAAGGGGAAGAATTGGGCCAAATAGATCACTATAAAAGATAATCCTAACCAGAAAAACAGGCATAGTAATAGGGAAGCTTTCATTCCTATGAAAACAGGAGTGGTATTGATTCCGGCCTTACGATCATATTCAATATCTGGTATTGCCGAGAAAATGTGCATAGCAGAAATATGTAAATAAGCCCCTAACAAAATTATCAATGAAGGCAGAGAATGTGAAACCAAGTAGAAAGCAAATATACCGGGCATAATATATAAATAGTTTGATGAAAAGTCTAAAAATGGTTTATCCTTAAATCTTAATGGTTTAGCACTATAGAAGTAGGAGAGAATTAGGAATCCAGCGAAGATCAATCTTTCACCTGAATTCTGGAATAACATTAATATTAAACTGAACCCTGTAATTAAATATATTATGTTTAAGAGTTTTTTTCGCTCCTTGATTTTGATTCTATACTCTTTTTCTTCCTTTTTAGGGTTTAAAACGTCTGTATCCATATCCCAGTAATCATTTACTCCATAAATGAATATATTTGCCGGTATGAAGAAATAAAATAAATATAAATAGTATTCGGGACGAAAGAAGTCAGCCAATACACTGAAACCCAACGCATATCCTACCACATATGTACCACCAGTATATATCCAAAACCGGAAACGGGATACCTTGAATAAAAAAGAAAGAGTTTCCATCATATTCATCCATCACTAGTTCTTAATTACTACTTAATAATACTCAATTTTTAAACTTGACTTAAACTAAGACGAACTGAATTGGAAAATATGTTAGAAACTATTTTGGGTATTGATGGTTTCACCTTCCTTTTATATACTAAGAAAGGCTCTTTTTCTATCTGCTTAGCTGTCCATAAGTACATATCAGAAGCAGTTTTTATAGGAATTAGATAACGTGGAGGTATATATTTAAAACCTTTTTCCGCCTCATTCTGCCAATGGTAATAGGTTTTTAATTGTTTTTTTAAGAAGAGTTCGAAATTTACCGGTTCAAGCCTATTGGAATCTTCCTCTAAGGTTTTTATATCATATTCATCCATTTCATCCTGGGGGAAATAAATCCGACCCAGTTGTAGATCTTCGGATATGTCCCTGATAAAATTTACATACTGCATGGCCCGGCCTAAATATCGGGCCGCTGTGTAGGATTCAGTGGGTAAATCCATTATACTGGCCATGAAAAGACCTACTACTTCTGAAGACCCATATAAATAGACCAGTAGTTCATCCATATTTTTGTAGCTGGATTTGTAGAGATCCATCTCCATGGAATTGAGAAACGCATCAACCCATCCTTTTTCGAAATTTTTTCTCTTCTCCAATCCGGCGAAGGAATCAACCACCACATCACCAGTACTATCACCATTTCTGGCATCCTGGTAACGTTCCTTAAACTTATAGAATCCTTTATCATCCTGGGGGATGCTGTCTACATAATCATCAGCCTTTCGAAGGAAACTGTAGAGTATGAATACATCCCTTCTAACATTTTTAGGGAAAAAAATAGTACTATAAAAATAGGTTTTACTTCCTTTTTTGAAAATAGAGTATATGGTCTTATCTGTTTTCATTTTTTCAAAACCATGTGTCTTTTCAAATAGATTTAATTTTTTTAATCGAACTTAAATCTCCAATGATATTGTTTTTATATTGGTCTTTTTATATTTCTAATTCATTATTAAAAAGTTTGTATTCACTGTTTAGAAACCTGATCTTTAATCTCCTGAGCCACTATCTGAGAAGATATCAAGGTCATAGGCACGCCTATACCCGGATGAGTGTAGTGTCCGGAGTAAAATAGATTTTTCACCTTTTTACTTTGATGTGCCGGTCTCCATAGGGCTGATTGTCTGAGAGTATGAGATAAACCAAGAGCAGTGCCCTTATAAGCGTTATATCGGTCTTTAAAGTCATTTAATGCGAATATTCGTTTTACTATTATATGTTCTCGTATATTTTCTCCTAGTTTAGCTTCTAGGTCATCCAGTATCATGTTATAGAATGATTCTCGTAATTGTGGTGTTTCTTCCAATCCAGGGGCTAAAGGAATCAAGAGGAATAATGTATCTGATCCTGGAGGCGCTGCAGAGTTATCAGTCCGAGAAGGCACATTAACATAATAAGAAGGGTTTTCTGGCCAGGCCGCCTTCTTGGGATCGAATATAGTATCAAATCCATGCTCCCAATCTTCATCTAAGAACAAATTATGATGAACCAATTTCTCAAACTGCCTATCCACTCCTAGATAAACCACCATAGCAGAAGGTGCCATTACTCTAGAGTCCCAGTATTTGTCATCATAGGTCCTATGATCCTTGGTTAATAATTCTAATTCTGAATGAGCATAATCCGCGTTTACAATGGCCAAATCAGTGTCATAGGCTCCTTTATTAGTTATTACTCTTTTTAGTTTATTTTCATGGATTTCCAGCATTTCCACAGGTTCATTGAATAGAAATTCTACACCATAGGATTTGGCCAGTTCATATATTGAATCTACTACTTTCCTCATCCCTCCTTGCGGATAAAAAACTCCCATGGTAAGGTCCACATGAGACATGAGATGATAAAAGGAAGGTGTGTTTGCTGGAGAACCTCCCAGGAAACCTATAGCATATTCTAATATTTTTCTTGCTTCATCACTTTCAAACTTCTTATTGACATAGTGCTGTAAATTTTCCCAGATGTTTAATTTGTAACCCCTTAGTAATAATTTACCATTTAAAAAATCCAATATGGACTTATAATCTTTATATAACATCTCATGCAATGAGAAATCATATAATTCCTCGGATGATTTGAGATATTCTTTTAATTTTTCAGCTCCATTTTCTTCAAGACTGTCGAAGAGTTCGTAGTTCTTTTCAATGTCTGCTGCAACATCTACTAACTTCTCATCTCCAAAAAATATCCGGTAGGATGGATCCAGTTTTTCTAAATCGAAGAAATCCTCTGGTTTTTTTCCGAATTCTGCATAAAAATTCTCATACACATCAGGCATCAGATACCAGGAGGGACCCATATCGAAGTAAAAATCTTTATCTGTATATACACTGGCCCTACCACCTGGTTGTTCATTTTTTTCTATAACAGTAACATCAAATCCATCTTTAGCCAGCAATGCAGCTGCTGAAAGACCTCCAAATCCTGATCCCACCACTATTACTTTCATTTTTACCACAATCCAGAATTTTTTTAAATTTTTATCATTTATTAATATGTTAACCTTAATTAATAAAAATTTTATCCATGTGACATATTTTTGAAGTTATTGAGTGATTATTAATTATAATTTATAATTTAAATTAACCATATTCCACAATTAAAAATTAAAGAAATATAATGTTTAATTTTAAAATTCACCTACTTTAAATCGGGTTTCCCACAAAACATAACCAAATAAAATTATACCAATAATTCCAGGTATATAGAGTTCTAAAAAAATACAAACCCCACTCCAAAAAACCAGGATCATAAATAAACTGGACACCATAGCTCTGGGTTTGTCTTCAAAAATATCATTAACCAAAATTAATGATATTAAAGAAGCTATGCCCCCGGTGATAATCCATCCCAGGAAATTCATAAGGGGAACTCCGTAGAACATGCCTGATGTTTGATATGTCCAGAAATTAAGAGCAACTGCTGCTGGATCCAGCATTAGGTCTGTGATTAAAACAAAAAATCCCGAATAAAGAATGAATATGATCTTATTACTGGTTTTTATACTGGCCAGATATAGACATCCTAAAAAAATAGGCACATAAGCAAAAGGAACAGTGTAAGGTGTGTAATCACCTATTTGATAACCTATAAGATGATTATAATGGAAGGGGGAATAGGGAAACCCGGTGATAAGGGCTAAGGTTTCTATTAAAATAGCATAGATGCTTAAAATAAAAAGAACCAAAATTGATTTCTTCAAACCTAACCATCTATAAACAGCATAGTAAGAGGGTAAAGCCAATAAAATTATGAATAATCCAGATAAGGGGGCAATATCGGGATTCATTGGAATTTTTGCTAGGAAAAATGCTATGATTATTAGGATAACTGCTGATATCCAGAAAATCTTCGAATAATCTTTCATGACATCCCCCCCTTTAAAATCAATTTTTATTTATTGTTAATTCCAGTGTTATAAATTCGCTAGAAATTATTTTTTTGCCAATAAAAAGTATTTTATATGATCTAAACTGAAATTTTGTTTTATGAACATAGGTCCTTTCCAAGAGGAAAAACCTGACTTCAAAAGAGTAAGAGAAATAGTGGGAGTACTAGCCAAATATCAGTTCGGAAATCTACTGGAACGATTAGGGTTGAAAAAAAAATTTAATATCCCCTATATAAGTTCCGGGAAATTAAATGAAGAACTGGATAATACTGCCCCTGAAAGATTACGATTAGTTTTAGAAGAGCTGGGAACCACCTTCATTAAATTAGGTCAAGTATTAAGTACCCGACCTGATTTAGCAGGTAAAGATGTAGCTGATGAACTGGTGAAATTACAAGACGAAGTACCTCCCTTTGATTTCCAGTCTGTAAAGAATGTGGTAGAAACTGAACTAGAAGATACCTTGGAAAATCTTTTTAAAGAATTCCAAGAGGAACCTATAGCTTCAGCTTCAATTGCCCAAGTACATGAAGCAAGCCTAAAAGATGGAACACGTGTAGCTGTCAAGGTTCAAAGAAACAATCTGGAGGATCAGATAAATAAGGATATAGTTATAATGCGCTATCTGGCCCGTCTGGTAGAGCGGAGAATTAAAAATCTTAAATATTATAATATTCCCGGAATAGTAGATGAGTTTGAAAGAGTTATAGCTAAGGAAATGGATTTTGAATTAGAGGCACGGAATATAGAAAATTTCAGGAGTTACTTCCATGATGATAATCATGTTTGCGCGCCCCAAGTTTACTCTAACTACTCTACCAGTAAAGTATTAACCATGGATTATATAGACGGAGTAAAAATAACCCAATTTTCCCAATCGAAATATAATATAGACCCTCAAAAGATAGCTGAGATAGGAACTGAATGTTACTTTAAACAAATTTATATGTATGGATTTTTCCATGGAGATCCCCATCCAGGAAACCTGTTAATTTTACCAAATAATACTCTATGCTTTGTTGATTTTGGAATAGTAGGACATCTAGATAAGGAATTTATGGATAACCTAGCAGAATTATTCGTTTACACAGTTAACTATGATATCAAGGGTATGATCAACCAGTTAAGATATATGAGATTAATTGATGATGATACCGATATCGAGGAATTAAAATTCGATCTTATAGATTTGATGGATAAATACTACGGAGCTGAGATCAAAGACATCGGTGGACTAATCACCGAGTTCAGCAAACCCAATATACTAGTCAAACATAAAATCAAACTACCCCGAGATTTCATCCTTCTGGGAAGGGTTTTGAGTATGGCCGAAGACCTGGGAGTAAAACTGGATCCAAATTTCAACGGAATTGAAGTGGCCAGACCCCTGATAAAGAAGCTTTTAAAGAAAAGATTAAATCCTTTAAGGCTTTTAGACTATCAAACCCAATATCTGTTCGAACTGGAACATATCATCAAGGACATGCCCGAAACCATTAATAAGATGTTTCTCCGTATTGATGAAGGTAAAATTAGAACAGAGTTAGAGTTCAAGGAGTTGGACAAATTCTCCCATCATCTGGAAAAAATAACGAACCGATTAACCCTGGGATTAATCGTATCATCCTTAATCATCGGCTCAGCATTAATATTACAAACTGATAAAGGAATGCCCATGCCTGTAATCGGATTTTCTACTGTAGGATTAGTTATATTTCTCATAGCAGCTGTATTTGCTCTGATTATAACTATTAGTATTTTAAGAACCCGAGAATAAAACCTTTTTTCTGATAAGAAAAACTTAATCTAAATAATATCATAAATAAAGAGATTTTATTAGGAAAAATTTTATATTATAACGACTATAAAATTTTTTATATAATTTCACAGGTGGAACTTATGAAAAACCATAATGATATTATGGATATGAGAGATTTTGTAAAACAGATGTTAGAAGACACAGCAAAAACTGTAGATATGGTCCGACAGGATATTGAAAAGTCCATAGTAGACTATAACTTTTTACCAGGTAAATATCTATTCGAAACTGATGAAAATATCATAGTTAATGTGGCCTTACCTGGTATTAAAAAAGAAAACCTAAAATTAAAAG
This sequence comes from Methanobacterium sp., assembly GCA_021372715.1. GTDB lineage: Archaea > Methanobacteriota > Methanobacteria > Methanobacteriales > Methanobacteriaceae > Methanobacterium_A. The sequence goes on from JAJFTX010000033.1 coordinate 23,641, forward strand.
TTACTGAGTCCAAAGTGATGGTGGAAGCAAAATTCGATGTGGAACACGCCATAACCGGAGCATATGTAACTCTCTCAGACAAGAAAAGTGGCACAATTCATAGAACCGTGGAACTTCCCAAGAATGTTATAGCCGAAGAAGCAAAAGCATCATACAAGAACGGCATTCTAAAAGTAGAAATTCCCAAAGTGGAAAAAGAACCCAGTGTGGAAGTAAAAATAGATTAATTTCACTAATTAATCTATGATTTATTCTTTTTATCCTATAAACGATTTTATTTTATAAATCATACCTTAATACCTTCCTTTTAACCATATTAATAGGAGATATTAGTATACTGGACTACATCGAAGTTTTTATAGGTACTATCCTTACTATAATAGTTAGTATGGTCTTAGGAAGCTTCATCGGAGCTTTAGGATCCTATTTAGGATTTATACTAGTTACAGTGTGGGTGGGTTACCGAGTCAATGAAGATGTGGCCAATGGGGCAATACATGGTGCCTTAGTAGCTTTATTAGCCGGTATTTTCTCCTTTATATCTATGTACACTGTGGGAAGTCTTTTTAACATGGGTCCAGGTTTAGATCTTCTTTCCTTTGGCATATCTGGTGTAATAATTGGTTTATTAGTTAATGGCCTCTTAGGGATGGTTGGTAGTGTCATAGGGTCTTATATAAGTACCAATAATTAAAAAGGAATAAATTTAAATGAAAAAAGTTTATGCAGATTATTTTTTATTTACAGCTCTTACCAGGTAATGATATTCACCCACTTGCTTGGTTTCTGTAACCTGAAATTTATAAGGTAGCAGTAGATCTTCCAATTCATCAGGAGAAATACGTATATTATACGGAGGACCTCGCGTTCCTTCTGTTTTTATAAATTCAACCACGGAAAAAGTTCCTTCTGGCTTAATAACCCTGCTGATTTCATTCATTACTTCTTCTACTTCGTCATTTTCCACGAATCCATGAAGAACATTGGCCATGATACAAACATCAATAGAATCATCTTTTAAAGGAATCTCATGGGTTAAATCAGCCACCTTTACCTCCATATTACTAATTCCTAACTTTTTAACTTCTTCTTTAACCATTTCCACTGATTCTGGGTGAACATCAATGGCATAAACCATTCCCTCGTCACCAACCATCTTTGAGGCTGCGATGGAGATAAATCCATCCCCACATCCAGCATCCAAGAAATGATCACCTGTTTTAATACCAGCATCATCTAATACTTCCTCTGCATTTATTATATCCTTGGTTGATTTGCTATGGTGGACATGTCCCTGTTTATTATCGTTCATCATCATCTCTCCTATGTTAATTGATTATAATTTTAACTATTAATTATCGACACTTAATCTACTTTTGCTGAATAAGATCAATCCGATTATGAATAATATCACTGTAAGAAGTGCACTGGCCGCCAGTTGATAGGAGATAGCATCCCATCCCCCACCATAGATCAGTGTAGCCCTCAAAGCATTTAAAGTGTGAGTCCAGGGAAGAAAATCATTGAACTGGAATCCCCATACTTGTAAATTGGGAAGCTGGAAAAATGCCCCTACTATAAAACTAATGGGCACGGTGACCAAAATCCCTAGATTAGAGGCCTGCCGATCATTTTGGGCAAATGCAGCAATGATCATACCCAGTGCAATGGAAGCAATACCTCCTATAATTCCAGCGAAAATTGCTAAAACTATAGAATTTATTCCACCCTGCCAGTGAAATCCTACCGCCACTGCCACGATAAAAAGTATCAAAACTTGGGCCACCACGATGAGAGACCAGGGAAGCATACCACCAAATAAGAGATCGAATCCAGTCATCTTGGATAATTTCAGCCGATCCAGGGTTCCCTGTTCTACCTCCCGGGTAAGGTTAGCTGCAACGGTGGTGGCCAGCATGAGTATGGCAAATACCATTATTCCAGGTGCTAAAAAGTCGAAATTGGTGAAATTCTTGGTTCCGGCCATGGGTTGCACATCATAACTAATGTACTGTGCTGATGAAGCTCCGGGGGTTCCTTTAACCGCATTTTGAGTGCTGGTTATTATTTGATCCTGATACTCTGACAGTAAGCCTACCAGGATGCCCTGAGAAACTCCGAAGTTTATATATCCAGTATCACCACGTATGATTAGGGTGGAAGTTACGGTTGATGTGTTAACTTGTGACAGGGGGTTGGTAGTAGTTTGTATGGTGTTTTTGATTAAAGCCACCACAGATCTTGAAAAGTTTGCTGGTATGATAAGTAGAGCATCTATTTTTCTATTTTTAAGTAGAATATCTGCTTCACTTTCACTCATGATGGTGACGTTGAACATATGCATCGAACTATTTCCCTGATAGGTTACATCCTTTAATAATTGTGTGAGATTGTTACCATAATTGATGGTTTCATTGCTGGTTGGTAGGGTGGCTGGTTCATCATAATTTACAATTGCCAAATTATATTGCTGATTGCTCTGCCCCATTCCTCCGAAGGCAAATCCAAACACCACTATCAGCAGCAGTGGGAAAAAAAGTATGAATATTAGTCCTCTCTTATCTCTAATTAATTCTTTTAAATCTTTAAGAGCTATGCTTATAAACTTCATTTTATTACTCCCGCAATCTGGTTCCTGTTAGATAAATAAAAACATCTTCTAAGGTATTATGTCTCATGGAGATGTCAACCACATTTATACCCTTTTTTTCCAGATTTTCCAGTATCTGGGGAAGTTTACTGAGAGCATTCAATCCTCTTAAATTTACCTTCCCATCTTCCTCGAATACCGATAAAACGTCTTCGATTTCTTGTAGGGTTTCAGTTACTTCGGGAATCTTCCGAGAATCCGATAATGTTATTTCTATTATGTCTCCTTCCCCAATTTCTTTTTTAAGATTCTCCGGAGTATCCAGGCGGAGTAATTTACCATGATCAATAATGGCTACTCTATCTGAAAGCCTATCTGCTTCATCCATAAGATGTGTGGTAAGTATTACAGTTTTACCTTCATCATCACGTAATTTGCGTATATATTCCCAGAGTACTCGGCGTGACTGGGGATCCAGACCTTCTGATGGTTCGTCCAGTACAACAATCTCTGGTTGATGAACCAATCCCAGGGCCAGATTCAAACGACGTTTCATGCCACCGGAAAGATTTTTAACCAGCGTATCTGCCTTATCAGTTAGGAATAGATCACCCAGAAGTTTTTCTACCCTCTCCTGGGTTATTGCTTTGGGAACTTGGTACATATCCCCCATTAATTTAAGGCTCTCGGCACAGGTTAAGTTATCCCAGAGAACCAGTTCCTGAGGGCATACACCTATAATACCTTTATCTAATTTTCTCATGTCTTGACCATCGATTCTTACCTGTCCTTTGGTTGGTTTGAGTAAACCTACCATCATTTTTATGGAGGTGGTTTTTCCCGCGCCATTGGGACCCAGGAAACCAAATACTTCCCCTTTCTTTACTTGCAAACTCAAACCATCTACTGCCTTGAAATCATCGAATTTTTTGGTGATGTTCTGGGTTTCTATAATGTAATCAGTCATTTCCATCTACCTATTCCCAATTCTTAATTTAAATTGATCCCTAATTAATGGAGTAATCATATCATATATATCATTTTAACTCAATTTAAGCTATAATTAGAAAAAAAGATAACAGATAACATATAAAGCTAGTTAGATGATTAATATGATCGATAAAATCGAGATAAGTATGATAAATGAAACCGTGCATAACTTTCGCAAAGGAGAGTTTGGGGTTCAAAAGATTATAATCGATGAAAACAGGGGTTTTATAGAAATAGAATACGGCCTTCAGGAAGGTGGGGAGAAGAAGGTTATGATCCCCCTGCAGAACGTGGAAAAATGTGAATTCATGGTTAAAAAAACTGATATTTCAGAAAAAGACCCCATTGAAGACTAAATTTTCTCCAACTTCACCCAATAATACTCAATCAGGTAAAATAATTATTAATAATTCCTCACAATTAATTCGTTTATAAAACCTCTTTTTTTAGCATCTCTATTGATATTTCTTTTTGCTGGGACTCTTTCCAGATTAAAATCAGCATATAAATTATCGAAGAACTGATCCTGTTCATCCTGGTTTTTTGGGTCCGAATTACTGAGTATTAAATTAGCACCCTTCATATCCATTTCTTTAAAGAAATTTGCTAATTTATTCTGGTCTTCATCATCAAAACCATCTTTAGAATATTTAGTAAAATAGCTGGTTCCATTTAAAGGACGATAAGGCGGATCCATATACACTAAAGAATGATTATTAATATAGGAACCAGATTCAGTGAAATCCCCACAGAATAGTTTCGTATCAATTAATGCATTATGAACCTGTAATAAATTATTTTCATCACATATCTTGGGATTTTTATAACGACCGAATGGAACGTTGAACTCTCCTTTACTGTTTTGACGGTATAATCCGTTGTAACATGTTTTATTTAAAAATATAAAATAAGCAGCTCTTTCTATCCATTGGTAATCATATTTATTGAAGTTGAAATTATTGAGCTGTTGGTTGTAGGTATCTCTGATTATATAGAAATTTTCTTTCCTTTTTTCCTCAGATCTTTTTAGGTGATCATTCTCAATCTCTCTCAATTCCTTTATGAGTTTATGATGATTATTTTTAATCACTTCATAGGCTATGATCAGATCCTGATTATTATCGAATAGATATGACTCTTTAAGCTTATATTTAGTTTTTAAGAAAAAAAATACAGCCCCACCACCTACAAAGGGCTCGATGTACCTGGGGATAATTTTATTTTCTAAAATATCAGGAGGTAATCTCTTCTCCAGCTCTAATAATAGCTGGCCTTTTCCTCCAACCCATTTAACGAAAGGTTTAGCGTTCATATATAATTATCCTGTCTATCTTGAACTTTCCAGTATGTCATTTGGTGCTCCGCCTAGCACAACCAGGGCCTCAGCTTCCAGAAAGTGCAACTGTGATGGTATGATGAGACAGTGCAATGGCCCGCCGAAATCCTCATTAAGAAGTTTTTTTACCTTATCTGCTCTTACCATTGGTTTTTCTGCACCTGCACGTGCTATAGCAACTGCTAAAGTATCATCAGTTACTATATTTTCTTTTATTATATCTTCCACCCGTAATAAATATTCTAAACCCTGATTTACAGTCATATAACGATTTATATGGGCTTGAATATCCAGGAGAACCAGAGTGTGCATCTGATTGGTTAAATTTGCTTTTATAGTATGATATGGTGAATTTGGAAAGTAGTTTTCCTGGGTAAAGGGTATGGTAGTGACTTTACCAAATTTATAAGCCTGTAATCCAGCTATACCTGGTGCTGCTGATAAGATAGAGGATGAATGAATAACCATAGTATCAATACCTATTTTTTTTGCCTGAATCATCAAATCCATATGTGTGGTGGCAATCAAAGGGTCACCTGCGCATAGGAAAGCAACATCTTTAGTTTCAGATTCATTAAGGGGAATATTCTCTTCTTCCACCTCTTCTCTGCTTAAAACAATAATTTCCTTTCCTAGTATTTTCTCTAAAAATTCCAAATTACCCCCAAATAAGCGGGAGGTGTAGAATTCAGCATAAATTACATCAGCCTTTTTAAGGGATTCTAATCCCTTCAATGACATATCTTTTTCATCATAAAGTCCTAAACCTACCAAATAAAGCATAAAAAGTCACCTGTATATATTTAAGGATATCTTAGGTATCCTAGACTTATTTATTATGGGATGTTATCCTATTTCCACTGCTCAATATTAGTTATATCCCTTTTACAAATAATTATAGGATGTAATAATTTTTTAAAGAGCAAGTTAATATGTTTTATTTATAAGGATGAACAATTCTAAGATTTAAAGATTTTATTAAGGGGAATCAGATGATCGGTCTTAAAATCCCAAAAAACCAGGCAGAATATGTACGTAGAATCTTACTAAAATACTCAATGATAGACTTGAAATTAAAGATAAAACGTCAAGACAATTATGTTTTAATCCCACTCATTAAGGAACCCCCAGAAGAAATCATAGCTGAAATGGGAATTTCCCAATTAGAAGTGGTGCATACTTCTTTCGAAGATCATCAAAGAAGTCCTCGGAGTTTGAAAGGATACTTAGAAGGACAGATTGTACCAGAAAAAATTGAAGAAATTAATAAATCCTTTGATATCATCGGAGATATTGTTATTCTAGAAATACCGGAGGAATTTGAATCAATTAAATATTTAATAGCCGATGCAGCATTGAAGTTCACCAAACGCAGGTCAATATACCGCAAAGGCAGTAAAGTGAAAGGGATTAAAAGAACACGTTACCTGGAATTTCTGGCTGGTGAAGACATCTCCCAAACCATACATAAAGAATATGGCTCCAGATTCATGTTAGACGTACGTAAAGTATATTTCAGTCCCCGATTAGCTACTGAAAGGGATAAAATAGTTAAACAAGTTAAAGATGATGAAATAATAATAGACATGTTCGCCGGGGTGGGTCCTTTCTCCATAAGCATAGCAAGACAACATGAAGGGAAAATTTATGCAATTGACATCAACCCTGATGCTATCTATTATTTGAAAAGGAACATAGAGCTTAATAAGGTTAAAGGCGAAATAATTCCTATTTCTGGTGATGTTAAAAAATTTTTAGAAAATAATGATATTAAAGCAGATAGAATAATTATGAATTTACCAGGTATGGCCTGTAAATTCCTGAAAAATGCCATTAAATCCCTGAAAGAAGGCGGAATATTACATTACTATGAGTTTTCCTCGGACTTTAACCAACCAGTGACCAGAATTAGAGAAGCCGCCGGTTCGCGTAAGGTTACCATTCTCGATAAGAGAAGAGTTAAATCTTCCAGTCCCGGCAGATGGCATATGGGAATCGATGCTAAAATCCATTGATTAAAATAAAACCAAACAAACACTTATTTAAGCTGAGTAATAAAAAAAAGATAGTCCCAGAAATAAATTTAAAATCATGCATAAGAATTAGGAATGCTTAAGAATTTGAGATTTCAGAAGAGAATTTATTAAAATTACAGGTATAAATCTATGTCCCGAATAACTTTTTTAGATAACGCATCCCTTGGAGAAAATAATATCTGGCGATATTTACTCACCATAATATTGACCTGGGGATCGGCTGTAATCTTTGAAATCCTAATCCTCATCTTAGTAATGGTTTATTTCCTCTCTCAAGGATTTGATTCCGGTTATTTCCTGGAAATAATCCTTAATAATCCCCTGATAATCCTGGCACTCCTTGGTGTTACCTATGTAATCTCTTTGATATTTCTGTACGTCGGTGTTAGATATATTCATCAAAGAAAATTCATCACACTCATCAACACCGATTTCCAGTTCAGCTGGAGAAGGTTGTTAAAGGGAGGGGCGATATGGATCATCATACTAACTATAGGAACAGTTTTAACCCTATTATTTGAACCAGGCAGCTTAAAGATAACCTTCAATATCAGTGGCTTCTCTATACTGTTAATACTGAGTCTTTTAGTGTTCCCTATCCAGGCATCATTTGAAGAACTGTTTTTCAGAGGTTACCTAATGCAGGGATTTGGTTTACTATCAAAAAAACCAGTGCTACCTCTCATAATGACTTCAGTTATATTTGCTATCCTACACTATTTTAACGCCGGAACTACCCTTATAAGCATCGATATGATACTACAGGCGTTTATAATTGGTATAATGCTGGGAATAATAACCTTAGGTGAAAACCGGCTGGAAACTGCAATGGGAGTTCATATAGCCAATAATATGTTTGTGTGTTTAATAGCCAACAACCCTATTGGATTTACCCAGGATTTACCCTCTCTTCTCACCTACACTGCCTCACCGGATCCTCTGATAGATTCAATAGGTATCAGTATTTATGCTATAGTTTTACTGGTCATCATATTCTGGGGGAAAAAAAAGGAATAGATTTTTTTAGGAAGTTATTTCCATGGGATTTCTGGATCGTTTCAAAAGCGCTCAAAGATGGTATAATCAAGGTGTTAAACTGGCACAGCAGGGCCAATATGAAGAAACTTTAGAATATTTTGATAAAGCCCTGAAAATTAATCCTAAATTAGACATAGCATGGAACAGCCAGGGATTGATACTGGAAAAATTAGAGAAATACCCGGAAGCTATTGAATCATTTGATAGAGCATTAGAGATTGATCCAGAATATGTGATAGCCCTGATCAACAAAGGGATCGTCCTGGGAAAAATGGGAAAATACCTGGAAGCCATATCATGTTTTGATCGAGCCCTTGAAATGTATCCTGAACAGGTTTTAGCCTGGACCAACAAAGGCATTGCCCGGGGTAAGCTCAAGGAATATCAGGAAGCACTTAAATGCTTTGATAAGGCTTTGGAAATAGATCCAGAAAATGCTTCAACTTGGTATAACCAGGGATTGGTTTTTAAAGAACTTGGAAAGTACGATGAAGCTCGAAATTCATTTGAACACTCATTGAAGATAAATCCAGGTTATGAAGCTGCTTGGAAAGCTAAGGAAGAATTAACAAAATAATATGAAGTTCAATGATGATCTATCTCCTTTTTAAGCTTTAACATGTCTTCTTTTAGTTGAGGTAATAGTTTACGAGAGTATAAAGCCGCAGCAGGATGAAACAATGCCATATACTTTCTACCATCAACTTGATAGATCTGTCCATGAATTTTTTTGATGTTATTTCCACCAATCAAAGCATAAATAGCGCTATTTCCCAAAAGACCAATGATATCCGGATTTATTAGTTCAATCTGTTTCGTTAAAAAAAGTTCCATACAGGTGGAATATTCTGTTTTTCGTGGTTTTCGGTTGTTTTCTGGACGGCATTTTACTATGGATGTGATGTAAATATGGGATCGATCCATACCTGCTTCTTGGATCAATTCACTTAGCAACTTACCAGAACTGCCTATGAATGGTCTTCCGGTTTCATCTTCATTTCTACCGGGTGCTTCTCCTATAAGCATTATTTTAGCATTATCCGGGCCTTCTCCAAAGACTGTGTTTGTTTTACTTTCATGTAAAGGGCATTCATTACAGTCTATGGCTTTTTTACAGAGTTCTTGGAGTTTCATGGTTCTTTATTATTATTTGAAATTTTGTAAATATGCAAATAGTAATTAAAATTGCCAATATGTAACTAGTAATTAAAATTATCACTGGTTAATAGTTATTAAAAGGGTTCTATTATCCCTTCTTCAGTGATTATTCCGGTTATTAAATCGGAAGGAACTATATCAAAGGCAGGATTCTCCACTTGAGTATCTTCCGGTGCCACTCGGCATTCCCCGAAATATAATACCTCTTCAGGGTCTCTTTCTTCAATATCTACATCATATATTGATATTTCACTATCAAAGGTACTTTTTGGTGCTGCAACATAAAATGGAACGTCGAATCTTTTAGCAGCCAACGCCACCATTAAGGACCCTATCTTATTAGCCACTCCCCCTCGGGCGACTCGATCCGCTCCGATGACTACTTTATCGATTTTACCTTCCTGCATGAGTCTTCCTGCAGCACTATCTACTATTAACTTGACAGGTATGCCCTCTTGCTGCATTTCAAATACGCTTAAACGGGCTCCCTGGCAAACCGGCCGAGTTTCATCACAGATCACTTGAATAGTTTTTCCTTGCTCTACAGCGGCTCTGAAAACACCTAATGCTGTTCCATAATCTACACATGCCAGTGCTCCGGCGTTACAGTGTGTTAAAACCGTGTCACCATCATCAATCACCCGGGCCCCGTATTCTCCCATCCTACGATTGGTCTGGATATCCTCTTCAAACATCTTCAAAGCCTCATCTCTGGCGGATATTCCAGCAGATTTAGCTTCTAATATCCTGTCTACTGCCCAGAACAGATTCACCGCTGTTGGTCGGGCGGATTTAATCTCTTGAGCTGCTTTTTCTAGATCATCACCTGCCAGTTCAGCCAGGGCCATGGCAAAAGCCGCTGCCACCCCTATGGCCGGTGCTCCCCTGACCATAAGCGTCTTTATGGTATGGATTACATCCTGATAATTTTTACATTGGTAATATACTATTTCATGGGGTAATTTAGTTTGATCCAGGATGAAAAGATGGTTATCCTTCCAGTACATGGTTTTCATGGGTTATCACCGTTAAGGTAAGAAAAGAAAAAAAGAGAATTTTATTGATATTCTTTTAATAGTGACTGGCTGGGGTCATATCCAGGTGTTTGTCCTCTTTTCCAGGCACTCCATAGGCATCAGCCCGGCATTGGGTGCAGGCGCGGAATACTGGTATTATTTCTTCCACTGCATCCCTCACTTCACTTAGTTCCGCACATCCCGGTCGAGGGGTGTCTTTAAATTTGTAGAGAGGTATGAGTGGCAGTACATTCATTAAAGATGCTCCCTGTGCTTTCACCTTACGGGCTATATCTACGATGTGCTTATCATTTAATCCGGGTATTAAGACACTATTAACCTTAACCACTATTTCTTTTTCGGCTATTAGTTTGATTCCTTTTAATTGATTTTTGGATATGACTTTAAATGCTTCATCTCCTTTATAGACCTCACCGTGGTGCAGGGCTAGGGAGTAAATATGTTTCCCAATTTCCGGGTCTACCGCATTTACAGTTACCGTTACGCTGTTGATTTTTATCTGTGAGAGTTCATCTGCTTTATCAGGTAGTAATAATCCATTGGTGCTTATACATTTAATTAGTTCAGGGAATTTTTTATCTATCTCCCGGAAGAACTGGAAGGTTTCCGGGTTGAAAAGGGCGTCTCCTGGTCCTGCGACCCCTACAACGGATATGGGCATTTCTTTGGTAACTTTATCCACATGTTTGACGGCATCTTCCACGTTCATGATGCAGGATGCTACTCCTGGTCTCATCTCACATTTATTGATCTCCCGGGTGCAGAAGTTGCATTGAATGTTACATTTAGGGGCGATGGGTACATGGATTCTTCCTACTTTATCATGCATTTTCTCGTTAAAACAGGGATGTACCTTGGTTAAATGAGCAAATTTAGATTCATTCATAGATTTTTTCCCTCCAACTTTTGGATTATTCTAATAGCTCGTATATTATTAAATTTATTTTATTTTATATTTATTCTGATCCTCTTTCATCTCCTGGATGATTTCATTGGTTTTGGCCAGCCATTCATCCTTGATGGTTTCATCAGAAGCGGTTAATGCTATGATATTGCCTTCTGAATAGTGTTCCACTACCCTTAAACCTTCAGGTATAATACGAAACAGGGCATCATATATTTTTTTCCGTAGTTCCTCTTCAGGATCATGTATGATCATATTTTTTATATCATGATGGGGATCGTCCACGATGATCTCATATCTGCTGGACTGATGAACATTATTCCTACCTTCCAGTTCCCAAAGGAGTGCTAATAGATCGGGAAGATATGTTTCATCTTTAATTCTTATAAATAGTTCATCTGCTTCTTTATCCAGTTCAGTGAAGTCTCCAATTTTAACAATTGGGGCTGTTTTTTCATAGATGATTACGATTATAAATACTGGTTCTCTGGGGTCCACATATACTCTTAAATCTTTAATGGCTCGTGTTATCTGCAGGTCCTGAATTATTTGTCTGACCACCATATCATAGACTTCGGCACCTGTCTTATCGTAACATTCTACTTCCATTTTTATCATATCCCCATATTATTTGGTACTTAAACCAGACACGATAAGTGCACTGCCTACAGCTCCGATATACTGGGAGTACTCTGGTACGATTACTTCTATATTTCCCAGAGTTTTACTTACAGCATCCACTAGTCCTTCAATAAGAGATGTGCCTCCTACTTGTATCAGAGGTTCTCGAACATCGATTTCCTGTAGTTGTTGTTCATATACCTGTTCTGCCACAGAATAACAGGCTGCAGATGCTACATCTTGTTTACTACCTCCAGCGGCCAGTGAAGTAACCAGATCCTGTATACCAAACACGATGCAGTAACTGTTTAAAAGTGCATTCTTATGATTTCCTTTTAAAGCCAGAGGACCTAATTCACTGATATCAACTCCCAATCTACGGGATGTTATCTCCAGGAATCTACCGGATGCTCCAGCGCAGATTCCACCCATGGTGAAATTATCCGGTATTCCATCGTTTACGGTGATAACCTTGTTATCCATTCCCCCTATATCCAGGACAGTGGCTTCGCCTTTCTGATGATCGGCTAGATAAACCGCACCTTTAGAGTTGACACTGAGCTCTTCCTGTACCAGATCAGCGTTTAAATATTTTCCAATAGTCAATCTACCGTATCCAGTGACTCCTATACCCTCAATATCAGATTGTTTATAACCAGTACCCTCCAAAGCATCTTTTGTTCCTACTTTAGCATTTTCAATAACATCTGTGGTTGGTAACCATCCAGTACCTATGATTTTGTTGTCTTCCATGAGCACCACCTTGGTGGTGGTAGAACCAGAATCTATACCCAGAGTTAGGCCTTCCTGTTTCTCCCGGGCCAATAGACTTTTACGCGCCACTATAGTGGATAATGCCTCCATCCTGATAAATAATTCATCTGCTTTGGTTCTCTCAGTAAAAGAATAGGTAACCACAGGTAATTTGGTATTTTGCTGGATGAAACGACGCAGTTCATTCCTTAAAAGAGCACCTTCCGCACATCTGAAACAGGTTGCTATAAAAACTGCATCTGCATCGGCTTTACCTTCAACAATGGACATGGCTCGGGCTATCATTAATCTTATTCCGGAACTAGCCGCATTAAAACCGAATTTTCCATATGCTTCATCGATATAATCAAGATCAGCTTCTGGTATAACAATTTCAGCTCCAAAGGTTTCGGCTGCTCTTTCAATCTCTTTTTGAACACCGCTGTAATCTGTTCCACATGATATTTGGGCTATTTTAACCATTTTTCTCCTCCAAGCTGTCTAAAAATTCGTTGATCTTATTCACCATTTCTATGGTTTCTTCCTTGCTGGTGGGATATTTTAATTCCAGTACAGGTATGTTCCTTTTACGTATGTTGAACATGCAAAGTTCGTTGGTCCGGGCACATCCAATGCATCCGAAACCGAAGGGTGCATCTTCCATTATCATAGCTGCATCAGCTTCTTCAATTAAAGGACCGAATATGGACATTCTACCCCTTACACCAGAGGGTACTTCTATTGCTGCATATTTCAATCCCTTTATTGGATCTTCTTCTGTTATATTGAGAGGTGGGGAATCTATTTCTGATGATGTTACTTTTTTTCTGATTTCACTCTGAAGTACCAGGGGCTCATGTCCCTTTCTTTCCACTAAATCCGCTAAAATAAGAGAGTTGGGAGGAAATATCGCTATTTTCAAGGCAATTCCTCCTCTTTTTCTTTTTGTGGTCTTTTAGTTATCTCCATTATATCGCTGTAAATTCCCTGAGTAATATCCACCACCCCTATGGCCGCTATGACCTCATTTTCCTCAATCAAGGGGACCACTACCACAGGTATTCCCTTATATGGTCCGGTTTCAGGTATTTCTCCAGTTTTTTCCCCTTGTTGTAATACTTTCTCCAGAACAGGTCCGGTATAATCAAAGTCCAACACCTGCCCCTCTTCGATTCGTATGCCCCTAGAATTTTTAGTGCGCATGGTCAGGGGAAGTCCATTTAATAGTTGATGTATGGTTATGGCCAGAGGTTCTATTTCTTTTCCAGTTGAAGAAGCGGTTAATTCCATTTTAACACTCCATATCCATTTTTTTGTTTTTTTAATGATATTCACAATAAATATTTTGAATGAAGATTTTATACGTTTTATTTACATTCTTCTGCTATTTTCCTAAATTCATCGGGACTTATCTTTTTACATTCCTTAACTTTAACTTTTTGGGGATTTTTAAGAGCTTTACTGACATCATCTAGCAATTCGAATTCTTTCTCTAGCTGGTGGAAACCCTCCCGGGCTCCTCCCCTTTTAGCACGACATCTTCTGGGATCTCCTGGTGGAAATCCTCGATCTTTGGTGAATATATTATACTCATCAACTTTTCTGATATCCTGAACAGCTTTTTCAACGGCATCCTTATCTCCGCCGATAACTGCGCCATAACAGGTTGATTTGATGGTTAATGGAAGTTCCATCATATGTAATTTTCTAACCAGTTCAGTTTGACTGATATTTGCTGAAGGGCCCAGAATGATCATCCTGGTTATCTGATCGTCTGGATTTTTTTCAGTAACTTCCGGGTTTTTTGGTGGTAACATAAACCGTTTCTCCCTCCTTGAATTTTTCCAGGTTTTCCAGCCCTTTAACTATCTTGGCGAATATGTTTGTTGATTTAAAGGGTTCTCCTGTAGGGCCGAATTCCATATTATCCTCAAATCGCACCCCAAATATTCCGATATTCCTCTTTGACATGTTGGTTAATCCAATTTCACCTGCTAGTACCTTATTTTGTGGGGTATTCTCCGGTATCAGTCCTTTGGAGTCCCGGGCACTACCCTGGAACATCATAACATTGGTACCTGGAAAGGCGAAATGAATTTTAAGAGTTCCGACTGGTGAATTCAGAAGACCTGTGGTCTTTCTAAAGTACCAGGAAGAACGTGGTGCGGTTTTATCATTTATTTCAATATAAATAAGCTTTTTTTCATCAATTCCTAGGGTTTTAACCTGTTTCTCTTTGATTATATCCATGGTGTAACGTGGTTTCTGCACTACCACCACAGCGTCATCATCGGTGTTTCCTTCTCTTATCTGCTTTATATCATCGCCTAATAATTCTGCAACTTCTTTTTGAGTATGAGCTAGTGTCATTATCCGGTGAGGTTCAGTTTTAAACGTAACCAGATCATCTTCACGGGCTATGTCCAGTAGCTGCATTCCTTGACTAACCATACCCACCAACGAATGTGAAGGAGTAGATACCCTGTCTTCCCGGTATATGTATATCCTTCCAATTCCTTTACCAGCATTTCGGAGGGTTATAGTTCCCCTTTTCCTTTGTTCAATATGTTCTGGGGGAGTTTCCAGTCCCTGTAATCCGTAGAAACCCAGGAAAGAATCTGATTCATAATCTATATGAATTTTATCCTCTCCAGATAGGGCGAAAAAGTGTTCGGCTGATTGTGGCGATTTATCCGACATATTAACCTGGACATAGGTGAATATTTCGTTTCCATGAGATATTTCAGTGTCCAAATTGGTTATAGCGGCGCTTTTAACTATGCTTTTTCTTTCTATAACTGGTTTGATTTCTTTTATTGAATCTTGCGGTTCTAATTTCATTACCGTTCTCTTTCCACCCACCACATTGGCAAAGACACCGTTTTGATTGTTTTTATTTTCTGGGACTCCGTACACTGCCCGGTGTTTATCTGTGCTGAATATTATATGGGTGGCTTCTGAGGTGAATCCTGAAAGAGAGATGATTACATCCCATCTTTGGTACTGATGTTCATCATGGGTTGGTTCCAGGCTGGTTTTTATAGGACCTACTGCCACATCTGTAGAGGTGGTCCATCGAATATTTAAGCCTTCAAAATCATGATATCTTTCTTTCCAGGTTCTAATTATTTTTTTAGGAGCATCAGGCAGAAGTTCAATGATTATACTTCCCTTGGTTGTTTTTAATTTGTATTTGTTTACGTATCTCTCCACTTCTTCTTTACCTTTGATAACACCCAATACACATCCTTTTATATAAGGCGCTCCCGATGCCTCTATGGCGTCTTTTATAGTGGAACCCTCAGGAAGTTCTATTTTCTCCCCATTTATATTCACCTGCATGGAAAAAAACCTCTTATTTTTATGGAAAAATCAATGTTTGAGTTAATTATTAACTGTTTTTTATTATGATCAGTTGTGATATACATTTTATGATTTTAATCTGAAATTATGATCAGCAGTTTTTTTATATTTCCTCTTTAACCCCCATAATTCTGTCTTTATTAAAGTCAAAGAGAATTTCTTTCTGGTTTTGGTAGGATAGATAAAGTTTTTTCTCCTTTATGATCTCTCCTGCAACATTTGATGTGATTTTCACTTCTTCTAAGAGATCTATACATTCATCAACATTTTTTTCATCTGCCGTTAATACGAAACCAGCACCAGGATAAAGTTTTAACCAATCATCCCAATTTACACTTTCATTTCGAGGAATTTTATCCAATTCAATTGACGCACCTACCCCGGAAGCTTCTAAGAGCATTCCCAAGGTTCCCAGGGTTCCGGGGTTGCTTATATCCCTCCCAGCGGTTACTATGTGCTTTCGGGCAATCCGATTCATAACTGCTATCTGGTCCTGAACCAGTTTTCTGCTCTTAAAGGTGGTTGTATCCCAGTTCAATGAGAATTTTTCATGTTGTTTCCCATCCAGATCCAGGGCTACAATTACCCGATCGCCTACTTGGGCGCCCCCACTAGTTATTACATCATCTTTACCCACTATACCAGTAATTGAAACATCCAGGGAATTATAAGGTGTATCCGGATGCAGATGGCCCCCTACCATAGGTACTCCAAATTTCAAAACACCCTCGTTTATACCGTTCATAATCTCCTTACAGACTTTAGGATTTTGGGTAGATAAAACATTAGTCATTCCCATTGGTACACCACCCATAGCGGCGATATCGTTAACATTTACAAGGACTGAGCAATATCCTGCCCACCAGGGATCAGCTTCCATTAATTTACCCCACATTCCATCGGCTGCCAGCAGTATCAGTTGCTGATTACCGATATCAATGGCGGATGCATCATCCCCAAAACCTAAAACAGTTTTACCAGCGACATTGTAACTATCTTTCAGTAGGCTGGTAACATCTTTTATCATATTCTTTCGTTTTATTCCTTCAAAATTCCGGATAGAATTAATAAGTTCTTTTAGATCCAATGGAAAACCTCTGTTAATTTATTTAAAATGGAATTTTTTAATTAAATATGGTTTATTTAATTACTTTTACAGTTTTTAATGTATGATTTTGAAGCCTTGGCCTGTATTACTTATTATCTGTAACAATTCACTTTTAAAATTTTCGATATTTTCAATTTCTATGGTCTCTTTTCCTTTAAAACCCTCAAGAAAGATTTTTTCACCAATTATATCGTCCCATCCACTTTCTAACTCTACAATTATTGATTTATTACTTTTAAAACCCTTTTCTACAACTTTATCTAAGTCTCCATCTGTTATTCCAAATATGGGAATGTTGAAACGATATAGAATATCTGCCGCTACCAATGTGGTATCATCCCCCACTGTAACCACCAGGTCTGTATCTTTAAGTTTATAAATGTCCTCTGCCGCATGGCTTAGATAGGCTACTTTATATTTGGATTTATTTTTTTCTGTATTTTCTGATTTAATTTCATCATCTTTAAATAAAGATTTCTTATCCATTATTCGAGGTTCTACCACTGCTTTTCTGAGTAGTCCTGTTTTTACCACGGCAGTATTTAGATCAATCACTCCCAGTTTATCTACTCCGTGTTTTTTAAGAATTCCACCTTTTATATCCGTGATAATTCCATTTTCAGCTACTAGGATAACCTCAGAAGAGGTGGATCTTCCAACTACTATTCCATTGATGAAAATATTCTCTCGGGGTGATACACCTGCAATTTTGCGAAGAGTTATAAAACCTTCCTGGCTTAGGCCGGTAATACCAATTATTTCGTCTTTTATCTGCTCACCAGTTAATAATTTCAGATTTAGTTCTTTAGCCATAAAATCTGCAAATTCATTTAGATCAGGCAACCAGGATACCACAGTTCCGTCTAATTCACCGGGTCTTTCAATCTGAATGAGTGATGGGTTATGGCACTTTTTCTGCACTTTATATCCAAATGCATGTCCGGTTAAACTGGATTTTCCGTAGTTTAAGAGGAATATCACATCCATTCCTTCATCCATGAAAGTGTTTATGGATTGGCTGGGGAGGAGTTTGCGGCTGATGTCTATAGAATCCTCCATACACGCATCTATAACTGCGGTTCTGCCCATGGTACCCCCTAATCGGGCTTTTATATCACCATGGTTAGAAAGAATTTCCATAATTCGTTTGGCCCATCCTGAGTCCACTATACCAGGTCCATGTACGACTATTCCTATTTTCATTTAATCAATCCAAATTATAATTAATTTCTTAAAATTAACTTATCCTCTTAGTTCACTTTTTTTTTCGTTTTCTGGAAATTGGTGATCCGCATATTTCACATTCAGTTAATGAATAATCTGGGGAATATATTTTTTTACATCCTTTACAGAATTTAATCCATCCCACCACATCCTCGATACCCCGGGTTAAAACACTCTTAAATGGTATTTTCATTATTTTCAAAACGTTTTGGATGGAGTAATCATCGGTTACCACTGTAGGTGACATATCATCTTTTTGAAGAGTAAGTGCCAGGGCAATAACCTGTTTATCCACATCTGATAGTCTTAAAATATCACCTGAACCGGTTATAACCTCTTCAACGTGATTTAGATCCTCTTTAGTGGGTTCTGTAATGGTTATATGCCCATCTTCCAGGGCAGATTGCAAAAATATTTTAGATTTCAAATCCTTGATTTCCATTATAACCTGACTGGTAGTGAAATTAGGTAATTTTTTTGAAAAAAACCCTCCTATTATTCCCGAACTATCTAGTACATAGACCTGATTTGGCATATTTTCAAAACCTTGTATATTCCATTAAAACTTTTTTAAAGACATTCCAAAGGCAATATCTTATGAATTTAACCTATTAAATTTTAGTTTTTATATAATAAAGGCCTCTAATGTTTTTTATAAATTTAACCCAGTATGGTACCAAAAATTTATATATAATAAAATATTAATATATTAATCGAGGGAAGGTGAATTAAGACTTCTTCTTATATGTTCGCAACGGAATTAACCGCCTCCGATTTGGACCATACACCTTCCTTCTAATTTATAACCTCAAATAACTTTTTATAATTCTTTTTGAATCTAAGTAAATATTTGATTAAAAGCTACATTTATTTTTAAACTAATCTAATAAATAATCACTATAAAATAAATTTACAAATATACTCTAATATCAATCAGTATTAAGTAAAATATCCCAACCATTTTAAGTTTAATTAATACATCATATGAGTAATTTTTCATAAACAGTGAATAATGTTCCCCATTAGGTGTGGTTATGAAAAGCAAAAGCATGGAAGAACATAAACGAAAATCACCATTAAAGGTTAAAATTGGAGTTATAACATTAAGTGACTCCAGATATAACGATAAATCCACAACAAATGCACCTGATATTTCAGGTAAGATTATAATGGAATCAGTGAAAGACCATGAATTAGTTCATTATAATATAATACCTGATGATTCTAAGCATTTATTAAATGCTGTTAACGACTTAATCCAAGATAAAAAGGCCGAGGTCATAATAACAACTGGAGGTACAGGTATAGGAGAAAGGGACATAACCATAGAAACCCTTAAACCCCTCTATGAAAAGGAACTGGATGGATTCGGAGAAATATTCAGATACGAAACCTATAAAGAACTGGGAACTGGAGCAATATTAAGCAGGGCCACAGCAGGAGTATATAAAAAAGCCATCCTAATCTCAATGCCAGGATCACCAAACGCAGTTAAATTAGGGCTTAAAATAATTTTACCAGAACTGGGACATCTGGTTAAACACTTAAAAGAATAAGTCCTGTGTTTTAAAATGAATCAAAAATATTTCTAATACAATAATGAAAAAAATAAATCAACTAAATGAAATATAAATCAGCTTAAGATTATCGCTAATCTACTGTAAATCTTTTACCGATACCAGTGGTTCTAGAATGATTCCTTTTTCTTCTAGATTTTCCAATGCTCCTTCAGCACGATCAACCACTACAAAGGCCCTGATTACTTTTCCACCATTATACTGGATGGCTTTTATGGCATCGCTCAGTGAATCGCCAGTGGTAGTTACATCTTCCACGACCACCACCTGGTCTTCTTCATTTAGATCGCCTTCTATTAGCTGGGAGGTTCCATAATCCTTTTTTGACTTTCTAATCATTAGCATGGGTATTCCAGTATTTAGTGAAACTGCCGTTACTAGGGGTATGGCTCCTAATGCTGGTCCGGCGATTTTATCAACATTACTTTTATCTATACTTTCTGCTATCAATTCTGCTGCTTCTTGAAGAATTATGGGGTTGGTTATGGCTCTTTTCATATCCACATAGTAATCGCTCTTTCTACCTGATGATAGGGTGAATTTTCCGAATTTGATCACTTCATTCTCTTTTAAAAGTTTAATTAGATATTCATTATTTTTATTCATTATTATCCCTATTTTTCAAATTTAAGACCAGATTTACAGGATTTACATATTCTTTTCTGTGGTAGGTAGCAGTTTATACAGAAGGATCCACCACACAGTGAACAGGTGTACATCTTACCAGTTCGCCCACAACTGGCGCATATGCCAGTTACCTCCATAAAAAACACCGATATATGGTTAATAAATTATTTTCAAAAATTAAATTATTTTTCCTAAGTTTGATCATATTTTTAGATGGCGTACTCCATTTCATTTTCCAAGAGTATTTTATCTCCAATCTGTTTTACTCTATCAATGGGAATTACAATATCACTATTGGAAAGTCCCAGGCTTTCTGATATACCGCCTTTTCCTATAATAAATGCTTCCATTTCATTGGTCTCTGCATTAACCTGTACATCCTTAACTTTTCCTATGATCATGGCTGAGCTGTCTAAAACTTCTTTACCTATTATATCTTCCATTATTCTCAAATTTATCACCCTATAAATCAATCTTTTTCATGTTATTTTTTATTTTAAGAATTATAATTAGTTTTCTACATACTTAAATCTTAACTGGATCTACAATAGGAGAGAAAAAATAGCCTGATAATTTTTTAAAAAAAGAAAGAAGATTTAGGAAGTCTTTAAACTCCGCTAAATACTTTATCTAAATGTTCTTTGCTTGGTGGTTTGGTTAATAGACTCACAATAACGGTTAAGGCGAATGCTATGGGCAACGCAATAACTATGGAGTCTACTGTAGGCCACGGTTGTGTCGATACCAGTACCACATTACCAGTGAGTGCTTTACAGATACCCAGGGCTTCTGCAGATTTTTTAAATTCAAATACTAACCAGAAGACACTAAGCAAGGTACCTACAATCAGTCCGGTGATAACTCCTGCTTTGGTGGAACGTTTCCAGTAACATGCGAATACGTACATGGATAGGAAAGCTGCCGCGGTTAAACTGAACCACATAGCCGTTCCTACAGCTATAATATTAGCAGGAAGTAGGAAACCTAATATAAGAGCTATTATCACTGCTATAGTTATTCCGGCTCGAGCTACCAGTACTGATGCTCCTCCTTTCTTTTTAGATGCTGTTTCATAAACATCACGTCCTAGAGCTGTTCCTTGTACGTGGAAAAGAGCGCTTAAAGTGGACATTGCCGCTGAAAGCAGGGTTATCATGAACAGATAAGCAAACCAGGTAGGCATAGCTGCTGCGATGAATGCTGGTATAATTTTATCTGCATTACCCCCCACAACTTGCATGGCAATTTTTCCCATGGTATCAAAGAAGTAAACATTGGAAAGAGCCCCTACAACAAAAGCGGTTCCAGTCATCAGGAAGATAAATATTCCTCCTATTAAAACTGCTCGGTTTAGTTCTTTGTTTGATTTAACCATCATGAATCTTACAGTCAGTTGTGGTTGTGATAAAACTCCAATTCCGACACCCAGAATCAATGTACTTACCAATGTCCACCAGAAGGGACTTCCAAATGATGGCATAGACGTCCATCCCGTGAATCCAGTGGCTGTCGCCGCTGCAACTGTCTTGGCAGGTACCACATTAACCAGGTTAGTTAGAGCTTCATTTCCAGTAGTTATTCCTCCGGTGATCCAGTAAATGGCCACCAGTAATATGGCCATCACCACAAACATGATGGTTCCCTGGAGTGCATCGGTGTACATCACACCCCTAATACCGCCGAAAATAACATATAAAGCTACAATTACTGCCATACCAATTAAAGCTATCCTATAATCAATATTAAGTGTTGTTTCTACAAAACGAGCCATACCAATTAAAACTACCGACGCATACAGTGGCATTCCTAAAAAAATCACCGCCCCTGTGAAATATTGTATGAATCTGCTATTGAAACGCTTACTTAAAAATTCAGGAAAGGTCAGAGCACTTAAATTATGTCCAATCTTCCGGGTACGTTTCCCAAAGAACACGAATGCAATGAATATACCCACCAGTATGTTCAAAAAGGTGAGCCATAAAAGTCCCATTCCATATACACCGGCCGTTCCACCGAAACCAACAATAGCCGATGTACTAATAAAAGTAGCACCATAACTTAAAGCCATGATAAAAGGGTGAGTTACTCTGCCCGCGACCATGTAGTCATCTGCTGTTTTGGTACGTCGCCAGGCTACATAACCCACGTAAACAACCAGCGCCAAGTAGATTAGAACTATAACACTGAGAATAAGTAAATCGTTAGCCATTTAAATCACCTACCCCTCTTCATCCCATATACCTAATTCCTTCTCTTCCATCTCTTTCTCTTTTTTATGCCATTCACTTTCCTCTTTGATTTGTTCTTCCTCTTCTTCTTCGCCTTTATTCCAGTTTAAAGCACCGTAGACGACACATAAAAGCATGGCCAGAATGCTCCCTATATAGGCACCCCATACCCAGGGATCTTCGATTCCTAAAACCACCTTTTTCACCTCCCATTTTAGTTATTAACTAGCAATATTCTCATTATTATTAATGATAAATATATATTTTTTCATTTAATTCTTACTCAATAATTCAACAATTTCAACACCCTAATAGGAGTTCTAGATTAAGAAATAAAAAAGAAATAAGAAAATTTGATTTAAAAAATTAACTGATATTCAAAGTCTTCAGAATCATATTATAGGCTTCAGATGTTTGATTTAAAGCAAACGGTGGGCTAATAAACGTTATCACCATATAATAATTGTTTTTCTCAATGATGGTCACTTTCTCTGATATATTACCCCCGGTTCCTCCCAGTTGGGTGGCAGTAATATTATCAACATTTACCGAAGACACTGACGAATTAGAAGTGTTGGTAACTATGGTACTGGTGCTGGGTAAATTGATCACTCCCTGAGCTCTTTGCTGCACCTGAACGATTATATATGCTGGTTGTGTGTTACCATTAGAATCCATAATGTTAGCAGTGAACGTTACCTGCGAGTACAATGTAGTATTGCTGAAGTTACCTACTATAGAACTTTGAGACCAGCCAGCAGGATACTGGAAGGATATCTTATCGGAAGTGAAGGTGTTATTACCTGAAAAAGCCACTACCAATACCAATACAATTATCAGAACCAATATCAAAATTCCTGGTAAAATAAAACTTTCCCGATCCATTTAATCACCATCCATATGTTATGTAGAAACTTATGGATATTTTTTTGGGAATCAAGAAATTCTAAAACCTGAAATCTGAACCAGTTCCTATGGAGAATAAAAAATTATATATTATAATTATTCAATTTAAAAGGAAAGAATAAATAATATTAACAGATAAAAATCAACTAAAAAGGATGGTGATTCAATGGTAGGAGTTTTGGAACCAATAATCTTTACATTAAAAGAAGAAGGGGATATGAAGGATTTAATAGTACCTAAAGAATTTATCAGAGATATTGATTTCCACGGGGGACATCTGATGGTATACATCCGGGTCACTGGCCCAGATACTGGTAAAGTAACTGATTTTTTCAACGATTGCGAAGGTAAATCCTTCCATATCGAAACCACAGAAAATCAGGGGGACGAAATATCCGATGAATTTATATTAACCTCCATTTACCAGGATGAAGGACCACCATTATCGGTGGACATCGATAGTGAACCACCTATGATCCGGGCAATACTGGATTTTGAAAGGAAATAAACCGTGCTAAATTATTAAAAAAAGTTTAAAATATCCATAAATTCATAATTATTGGATTTCTAATAGAATAAGTATTTATATCATTTCTAAACAAATTATTTTATTAAATACATCTTCAAGGAGATAATAAAAATGGATATGCATAAAAATGTTTTCGTAGGTGTTTTAGCCATATTATTAGGGCTGATTGTAATAATTTTTCCATTAATTAGTGTTTTCACGTTAAGTGTGATTGCTGGCGTGGGAATGATATTCTTAGGTATCTGGCTAATTTTCCAAGGATATAAAAATTGGAGTAAAAATTTAGCAGCCGGTGTGGCCAGTTTAATACTGGCATTCTTCGCCATAGCCCTGGGAATAGTGTTTGTTGCAGACATAGCAGCGCTAAGCTTTTTAACTTTCTTAGCACTATATATAGTGGGCTTTTTCCTGATTATAACTGGTTTAACAGCCTTATTTTCAGAGAAGGGAGTTAAAGCGAAGGGTGTAGGAATTCTGGGTGTAATATTCGGTTTATTATTTATGTTCATGGGTATCTATGTGGGAAATCCGTTATTCCTAGCCATAATACTGGGTGCATTCTTAATTATCGCCGGTATAATGGAGATATTTATACTACCACCAGAAGAGACACCTGCAGAAATTTAAAAAAAATTATTTTTTTTTCCTTTCTTATTTTTTCATTTACCACTAATTAATTTTCAACCTTTGCTTGGGAAGGAATAAACAGATAAGGAATCCAAAAAATAAGATTAACGCCAGTGCTGTGAATGCCATTCTCATGGAAGAGCTAATAGTCGAGTCTATTATTTGAGTTGCTTGAGGAACCAATTCTGGGGGGATGTTAGGCGTACCAGTCTGCATCTTCTCCACGTAGTCGAAAAGGCTGTCCTTTATATCCTTTTTGCTCATATTCCCTGCCAGACCTGATTCTTCAATTCCAGAAGCTAAGCCTCCGAATATTCCCAATAATAACAAAACACCGATTAATGCGGTACCTATGGAGTAACCAAGATTTTTAAAGGAGTTATATAATCCAGAGGCATCTGTCTCCTGATCTTCCCTGGCGGCAGACATGGTGAGGTTGGTTAGTTGCGATAGCAGGAACCCCACCCCCACACCAAATATAATGGTACTGGGTATTATATCCATCATTTGAGTATTTATATTAAACACTCCACCTAAAATATAGGCTCCAATGGCTGAGATTACAAAACCCAGCATGATGATGTATTTAGCTTCTATTTTTGAGGCTAATCTAGCTCCCAGTATGGAGAATATGAGGATAACTATGGATGCTGGTAATAGTGTTAAACCAGTGTCAAAGGCGTTTAATCTTGTAACCTGTTGCAGGAATACGGGTATGATGAAGAGGAACCCTGCCAGTGGGATCTGTTGAATAACTGAACTCAGATTACCCAATCCAAATAAGCGATTTTTCAGGAGAGAGATATCGGTAAGTGGTTCTAGTCCTTTGTTACTCCTCCTTCTCTGCCATAACAGGAATATTATGAACATTATTGAACCAAGGGGTATTAATACGGCAGCATATCCCCAGAATTCAGGACGGGTAAGGAATAGTATTCCTAAAACAATTAGAACCAGTGAAATAATGGAAATTACCGCTCCTAAAATATCTAAATCCTTCCATTTTAGGGTGGGAACACTTTCAGTTAAATAATGCCTGAAAATCAATATCAAAGCGATGAAGATAAGTTCTGATCCAAAAACCAATCTCCAGGATAGGAAAGTTGTAAATAAACCCCCTACAATTGGGCCGATGGCAGCACCCATCGCTGCTATTCCTCCCCAGATCCCGAATGCCGTGATTTTATCCTTACCTTCATAACTGGACCCCACCAAGGTGGTGGTTGCTGGGAACATCATGGCCGCGCCGATACCTTCTAGGACGGCCCATCCTAAAAGTAACATGCCTGCATTTATGCTTAAAGTTGCGATGGTGGTACCTGATCCATAGATCAGTAATCCTAAGAGAAATGTTTTCTTTCTGCCCATTATGTCCTGTAGTTTACTCCCCAGCAGCATGAAGGAAGCGATTATCAGAGCATATAAGGCTATTATTGCCTGTATTACTGATAGGGTGGTATTTAATTCCACTACTAAAGTGGTTATTGCCACGTTCATGGCACTTGAATCTAAAACAATGATGAATATCGCCATGCAGGCAACTATAACTGTCCCCCATTTATACTGACCAGCCATTAAATAAACTCCTAATATGTTAAAATAGAATCAATGCAGAATTTTTTAGGAATAAATTATTCAAATATCAAATTATATTCTGTTTCAGTAATAACCCCTTTATCTTTCAAGAGTTTAGCTAATTTTTCTAATTTTTCAGAATAGATATCAGTAGCAATTATTTCTTCTGGTCCGCTTTCGCCTTCTTGTTCCTGCTGTTCTCCTGAATTCTGCATCTCATTCATTACGGTCATTCTTCTCCTGGTTCTTCTCCTTGCTCCACCACGACCCATAGGCCCTAAATCCGGCATAATTACACCTCTCTCATATCATTCCATATTTAATTCTCTGGATTTTCCAGCTTTTCTAATCGATCCTCGATTTCTTTAATTCTTTTATTTGAGGTTTCTCTATACTCATTAAAGCCATCATCTAGCTTTCCCATGTCTTTTGATAGTTTTAAATATCTTTTTTCCAGATTCATCGCATCATTTTTGGTGGCAAGTTCCCAATCATTGATTATCTGGTCTTTTCTCTCTTCTAGGTATTGATCAATTCTATCTGAGAGTTCATCTGATTTTTCAGGTACCACTTCTTTAACTGTTCCTTTGAATTTTTCGCTGATTACTGATACCTTTTCACTTACATCGCCCATGGAGCTTGGATCTACTTTGATCTTATCTTTTGCACCGGCCAAAGCAGAGCGTGCTTTCTCATTTATATTTGTCATAATTTCACCCCTCTAACTCAACTATTCATCCTAATATTTACAATAACTTAATTACCATACTAATATTTGTAATAACTTAATTAAACACACAAATATTTAATTATACTTTATTATACATCATAATATTTAATTATGATACTTTAAAAGTTTGTATAATCTGATTATAAACTTCTGATGTCTGATTTATTGCAAATGGGGGTGTTATATATGTGATAATATAATAATAGTCGTCTATTTCAATTACTGTTACTTTCTCAGCCATCTGTGAATCGTAATTTCCCAATTGGGTGGCTGTTATATTGGATACATTCACAGTATCCATGGAAGAATTGGTGGTGTTAGTTACTATATAATTAGTACTAGGTAAATTTATTGAATTCTGGGTTTTTTTCTGCATTTGGATGATAATATATGCAGTTTGTGATTGGCCATTTGAGTCAGTGAATGCTGATGAGAAGATTACCTCACTGTATAAAGAGCCATTACTGAAATCACCAGCCATTTTACTTTGGGTCCAGCCATTAGGATAATCGAATGAAATTTGCCCCATTTGGAAGGTGCTGCTACCAGATAATAGGATGACTAAGGCGGCTAGTATTATTAGAATTAAAGCTCCGGGAAGTATAATATCATTTCTGTCCATTTTTTCGCCTTTATTATAATCCTATATAATATATTATTCATACTTAAGCTTTAATAATATAATTTGTATAATATTATGAAAGGAGGTAGAAGATGATAGATAATTTTAATATTCCGCCGTTCCTTAGGCAAATTATTATAATAACCATAATATTAGTTGCAGCTGTGGCATTGAAATTCACTGCCTCAATTACCAGCCTTGTACTACTTTCAATGTTTCTAAGCCTGCTTTTATACCCTTTTTTACGTTGGTTAGAAAAGAAAGGCTTATCTTATAATTTATCGATAATATTAACTCTCTTTGGAATTTTTTCATTGGGTATGGGAATATTGGTCTTTCTAGTGGTTACCTTGGAACAGTTAATCAAAGAACTTCCGACTTTTTCCATAACTTCATCAAGTTTTATGGCCCAATATGGAAATCAGATTATACAGTTAATTCTTTCAAATATTAATCTATCAGATATAAGCGGAATCATAGAAGCAGGAATTTTTATAGTATTCTCAGTCATATTCTTGGTATATGAGCTTCCTCAGATAAAAAAAAGACTCATCAAAGAATTGGGTGCAGATAATCCTTCCTTGAAAAGGAATTTTGCCCTGGTCCATGACTTTATAAAATACTTCATCATACGAATCAAAGTAAACTTTTTTATGGAATAGGAGTTTCCGGAATCCTTTTTGTATTTGACATAAACTTCGCAGTTCTCTGGGGATTATTAACCTTTATTTTAGGATTTATTCCATATATTGGTATTGTAATAGCAGCTATTCCTCCAGTACTTGTAGCATGGGCCAAATATGGTATTGAAGGCGCTGTTATCATGGCACTTTTCTTTGTTATAATCAACACCGTAGCAGAAAGTTACATATTTCCTAAACTCACTGGTAAAGGGCTTCAGATGTCAGTTTTTGTTGTTTTCGCATCTCTATTCGTATGGGGCTGGGCTTTGGGCTCAGTTGGATTTTTCCTAGGAGTGCCTTTGACTTTGATAATCATAAGGTATCTGGATCAGTTTGAAGAAACCCGCTGGTTGGCAAAATTGATGATGAGTGGAGAAGAAGAAACAGAAAAAGTTACTGATAAACAGACCTAATCAAAAAAGGTAAAAAAAAAGAAGAAATAATTTCAATCTTTAACAAATAACATAACTATTCCGGTTATAATTAGCCAAAGTCCTATCAGTGCACCTAAAATTATTGGGTTAGCAACTAGAGTACCGATTATAACATATAATATACCTATTATTAGTGCTATTACTCCGTTCCATCTGCTACCACCGACTTTGGACAATATACCAATTATACCGGCGATTATTAGGAACAGACCAACTATCCATACTATAAATCCTATTAACCAGCTGAATAGTCCGG
>JAJFTX010000044.1 GCA_021372715.1 Methanobacterium sp.
GTAAATAAATGGTTAAATTAACGATGGAACCAGTGACCCGAATCGAAGGACACGCCAAAATCACGGTGCATCTGGACGATGCGGGAAACGTGGAAGAAACCAGACTACACGTTATGGAATTCCGTGGATTTGAAAAATTCCTACAAGGAAGACTTATAGAAGAAGCACCACGTATTGTGCCCAGAATATGTGGTATATGTGATGTACAACACCATTTGGCCTCTGCTAAAGCAGTAGACGGATGTTTTGGATTCAGTTCAGAGGATATTCTCCCCACAGCTTATAGAATGAGGGAGATCATGAACTGGGGTTCAGTAATGCACTCACATGCGTTACATTTCTATTTCCTTGCAGCACCTGATTTCGTAGCTGGAAAGGATAGAAAAACCAGAAATGTATTCCAAATCGTAAAAGATAACCCCGAATTAGCTCTACAAGCTATTGAACTAAGAAAAAATGCTTTAGACATAATAAAAGCGACTGGTGGAAGATCAATACACCCAACATCATCCACACCCGGTGGAATATCCACTGAACTGGATGAAGAAACCCAAAAAGATCTTCTGCAAAAAGCACAGAGAAACATAGAATTATCAGAAGCAACCCTGGAAGTAGCCAGACCCATATTCGAAGAAAACATAGATCTAGTTAAAACTTTAGGATATGTGGAAACCTACCACACAGGATTAGTCAAAAACGGCGTTTGGGATATGTACGATGGAAACGTCAGAATGAAAGACAAAGAAGGTAACTTATACGCAGAATTCAAAAACACCGATTACCTGGATTACATGGCAGAACATGTAAAACCATACTCCTGGCTCAAATTCCCATACATAAAAGACCTGGGATATCCAGAAGGAGTATACAGAGTATGCCCACTATCCAGACTTAACGTAGCTGACAAAATGCCATCACCAATAGCCCAAGATCATTTCAAAGAATTCAAAGAAATGTTCGGATACGCCCATGAACCATTACTCTACCACTGGGCCAGACTCATAGAACTATTATCTGCAGCAGAATGTGCTGCAACAGCATTAGAAGAAGATTTATCTGGACCAAAATTCCCTGAAGCACTGGAAAGACAAGCAGGTGAAGGTGTAGGAATTGTGGAAGCATCAAGAGGAACCTTAACTCACCACTATGCTTGTGATGAAAATGGACAGATTACCAAAGCCAACATCGTTGTAGCTACCGTCCAAAACAATCCAGCCATGGAAATGGGTATACAGAAAGTAGCAAAAGACTACATAAAACCAGGTGTAGAAGTAGATGACAGCATCTTTAACCTGATGGAAATGGTAATAAGGGCATATGACCCATGTCTATCCTGTGCAACCCACACTATTGACAGTCAAATGCAACTGGCCACTCTGGAAGTATACGATAGCCAAGGTTATCTAGTTAAAAAGATGTAAAAACCGGAGGCTAGAAATATGATAGTAGTCAATAAAGAAGACTGCATCAGATGTGGCGCATGCCAAGGGATCTGTCCTACCGCCGCCATAGCAGTATCACCAGAAGATGTGATTTACTGTGACTTGTGTGCTGGCCAGCCAAAATGTGTGGAAATCTGTCCCAAAGGCGCACTAAAAACCAGTGAAGTTGCGGTTGGAGAAGAAGGCAACGTTGAAACACGCATAGTATTCAACCCCTCCTTATGTGATGAATGCGGTGACTGTGTAGATATTTGCCCCCCCAACATCATGAAACTGGATAAAAGTGAAATGAAAAAGGTGCCACTAGAAGGGTACTGCGTAATGTGTGAACAATGCGTAGATGTATGCCCTGTGGATGTCATAGGTATAGAAGGCGTTAAAGAACCTGCAAAGAAAGAATTAGAGATAACAGGACCAATATATATTGCAGACTGTGTAGGATGTGGACTGTGTGTAGATGAATGCCCTGTAGATGCTATAACACTTTCAGAATATGGGGGTACCATTGAAATCGATGAAGATACCTGTATCAAATGTGGTGTCTGTTCACAAACCTGTCCCTGGAATGCAGTGTTCATATCTGGTAGGAAACCTGAAAAACGCTCAAAAGAGGTTAAAAACTTCTCAGTAGATGAGGAAACCTGTATAGGATGTAACATATGTGTTGAATCCTGTCCAGGAGATTTCATAGAAGAAAAAGCATCCACACTAACCGTGGAACTTCCTGAAATCTGTACCTATTGTGGTTTATGCGCAAAAATGTGTCCAGTTGAAGCTATAGATCTGGATATGGAATTAGGACCTGCTAAACCAGCATCTGAAGAAGGATTGGTCTATGATGAAGATAAATGTAAATTTATCGGAGCATGTGCCAGAATATGTCCAACTGATGCCATAAGAGTAGTAACCAACACTGGAATGCAAGTTCCAGGCGATTTAAATACCAATGCAGAACCATCCCTGGCCATGTGTACCAGATGCGGAGCCTGTACCACAGTCTGTCCAGAAGGAGCATTAAGCCTAGTAGAAATTGATAAAGTGGTAGATGGAGAACCAGTAAAACGGAAAAGGATACAGTTCAATCCAGCATTATGTAATGAATGCGGAGATTGTGTGGAAGTTTGTCCATACGAGATGCTGAAAATCCACCCTGGTGAAAAAATACCACTCAAAGGTTTCTGTACCCTATGCGATCAGTGCATTGATGCCTGTCCTGAAGGAGCATTTAAGACAAAATAGAAATTTTTTTTAAGGTGGAATATTTCCACCTATATTTTATTATTTTTAAATTGAATATTTGCATCCTAATTTTAATTATAAACCCAATTATTTTTACTAATTGTATGGCCTATGTACAATATAATATTAGCAAGCTAATTTACCAATATTTTTGTAGATTTCCCCTTCGTCCATTACCACATTGCCCCTAACCATAGTCATAACTGGTTTTCCTTTAACTTTAAATCCTTTAAATGGTGAATATTTAGCCTTGGAACGGAAATTGTATGGATTTATTATGTCCTCTTTTTTCATATCTACCACAACTAAATCTGCATCATAACCTTCTTTTATATATCCTTTACTGGCCAGCTGAAATATCAGGGATGGTTTTACACATAACAAACTCTTCAAATGGTTAAAAGTTATATTTTGACGATTGATTTCTGTTAAAAGTAGGGGTATGGTGGTTTCCAAGTTAGGAATGCCTGGTGGGGCGTCCCATATGTCATTATTTTTTTCTGCTATGGTGTGTGGGGCATGATCTGTTCCTATGATATCTATGGAGCTTAAATTCCTTATATTTAATTTATCGTCCTGGTTTCTGAGTGGTGGATTGGTTTTAGCGAAATTACCGCATTTATTGAGGAAATGACTATCTAAAAATAGATGATGGGGGGTTATTTCGCAGGTTATCTTAGAATTTGAAATTTTAGCTTTACTTATTAACTCTAGAGATTTTCTGGTACTGATATGGCAGATGTGTATGTTTAGATCATATTCACAAGCCAGTTGGAGTGCTTTGGATACTGCCTTAGTTTCAGCTTTCGGAGGCCGGGCTTCTGCATAGATTTCGGGCTTTAATATATGTTTATTTCGTTGAAATTGGGTATTTTTCTGCACAATCTCTTTATCTTCACAGTGTAAAGTTATGAGAGGTTTTATGCTTCCTTTATCCTCTTTAATATTTCTTATTTCCATAAAAACTTTATTTAAATAATCATCATCTAATTGGTCCATAAATATCTTAAAAGAAGCGGGTCCCAGTATCGCTGTGGTCTTTATATCTTCAAGTTTACCCACCCCCGCATGCAAACCATAATCCACTAAACTTTTCTTATGGGCTATTTTTAATTTTTCTTTAAATGCTACTGGTGTATTGGTGGGTGGTAGTGTATTAGGCATATCCATTACTGTGGTGAATCCTCCATTGGCAGCAGACATAGTTCCCGTTCTAAAATCTTCTTTGTAAGTCAATCCTGGATCTCTAAAGTGTACATGAGCATCAATAAATCCGGGTAAAATCACCGACCCTTTCAAATCAATAACTTCTTCCCTCTTTGGAGCTATTTTCTTTATTATGGATATTTTACCATTACTAATGCCTATAGAGATTAATTTATTCTCAGGGACTATTTTACCATCTTTTATCCATAGATCTACCATATAAAAACCTATATTTAGTTCAAATTATTTTAATAAATGTATCCGGATTTCAATATTATTCAGGATTTCACCTGGAAACTGTTTATTATTTGATTAAAGGCAACATCTTTAGTGGTGAAATCTTCAGGGGGGATTACAGTACAGATAATAGTAAATATGGTTCCATTTTTCTCCAGCCAGATTTCTCTGATTTTTTGCCGGGTTTGGGTACTGTTACAACCAATCTGAAAAACAATTTCATAGGCCTGAACTCCAGCTACGGTGATGGTTCGGTTGGAAACCTGCTGGTAACAATATCCCTGGAATCTACTAGAATGATTAGTTATAGATTCATGATATGCCTCTTCTAAGCTGGAACCAGATGGAATATCGTATTTAAATATTTTAACATCTGCTTGACTAGATTCGTAAACAATTACCATTGCACCGGGCAAGTCAAAGATATGTTGGCTGGTATTCCAGTTTGAGGGGTAATCAAAGGATATGCCTTTATTATCATAATGTTTTGAAGAAACACATCCAGATAATACGATCACTGAAATAATAATTAAAATGATGATAATAGAATCTGAAGTCTTCATGTTTAATGATTATTTTGCAATTTCATATACCTTTGGATTAGAAAAAAACAAATATTATTTTCTTAGATATATTTTTAAGGTGATACTACTGCAGATAAATGATTTTGTAAAAAACTTCCTGAAAAAAGATAGGCAACTTATTCTAGAAGATTCACAGATTAGCCCAGGATATGGTGAGGCAAAAACAGACATTGATATCATAGCAGACTTTACAGAGTATAATCCTCTACACATTGGGCATCTTCATTGTATGTTAGAAGCTAAAAAAAAGGTGGAAAATGGAATTTTCACTGCAATAGTACCTGGACCCCTGGAGCGTAGTGGAAGAGGTTTACCTTACATCATGACCAGATATGCTCGAGCCCAAGCAGCGGTAGCAGTAGGTGCTGATGTAGTGGTTGAAGGACCACCTATGGGTATAATGGGCTCAGGACAATACTCTATCTGTTTAGCAAAGATCTTCCAAGCATTGGATGCAGATTATATTCCCCGGGGATATAAACCTTTCGATGGATTTGAAGAGATATTAAAACGTATCAATAAAGGATCAGCGGTAGTTCCCCGTCCTTATAAAATTGTTGATTTGAATGCCAACCAGGTACTTTTAAAGGGTAAATTAGATGAAGATAACTATGTAATAGTTTCCCTTTCCAAATCATTGCATAAAATCGGTTTCGATTTTAAGGATAAATTCATTTTTATCAAAAGAATTGAAGGAGTGAGTGGGACTAAGATTCGAGAGGCAGTAGTATCTTCTGAACTTTTTTCTGTAAGGGATATGTTGCCATCAGAAACTATAGAAATTTTAGAAGGAGAAATAACTAATGAAAAGGCTCCTTTACACCAGATAAGAGATGAGCAGGGCATATTGAAGAGGGTTAATGAAAACTCTTTTGAAGATATTAAATCCATGTCCTTAATAGATGAACGGACCGCTCGTGCATTCTATGACAATAGGCCATTCAGCAGTCTGGATGAGGTTGAAAGATTTATTTCCCGAGGATTCAGCCGACATCACAAGCACAGAGTATTATCCTCCTTGGAGGTAGGCATATTTAAGGAAGTAATACATAGATATATTGAAAATTATCCAGCAAAAATTCGTATCTTAAACTATAAAAACAAAGAAATTTTAAAAGAATTTAAAAAGAGGATACCACACAGGAGGTTAGAGATATGTCAGTGAAAAATGGAGATTTTTTAAGATTAGAATATACAGGAAAGGTTCAGGAGACTGGTGAAGTTTTCGACACAACCGATGAAAAAGTGGCAGAAGAAGAAGGAATTTTATCAGAAAATAAAGTTTACGGCGCCATTCCAATCATAGTAGGCGCAGGTCATGTTCTTAAAGGTATTGAGGAGGCCCTTATTGATATGGATGAGGGTGATGAGAAGACCGTGGAGATACCACCACAGGAAGGATTTGGTGAAAGGGACCCTAAACAGATACAGCTTATACCCATGTCAGAATTCCGTAAACAAGGCATAAAACCCAAAATTGGTATGAGTATTTCCTTAGAGAATACTCCTGGTGTTATACGAAGTGTAAGCGGAGGAAGAGTAAGGGTAGATTTCAACCATGAATTGGCTGGAAAAAATCTTCATTATAAAATTCAGGTTAAGAAGATCATAACTGATGACGAAGAGAAAATAAGAAGCATGATCGGTCTGCACTATCCCAATCCCAATATAGAACTAGATAAACATAAAATAACCATAGAAGATGGTAAAGTAACCATACAAATGGATGAAATGACCAAATTCGATAAAAAGCCTTATGTAGATATAACATTTGTCCGTTTCAGAATCGCCCGTGATATATGGGAGAACATGGAAAATGTGGAAAAAGTAGAATTTGTGGATGTCTTTGAGAAGAAAGTAAACGACGAAGCAGTGAATAAAACAGTAGAATCAGCTTCCGAAGAAGTGAGTGAAGAGATAGCCGAAGAAATACCTGAAGTTGCTGAGGAAATATCTGAAGTATCAGAGGAATCAGAAGAGACAGAAACAATTGCTGAAGAGGTTTTAGAAGAGCGTATTCCTGATAAAAAGGAAGAATAGAATTATTAATTGGATAAATAAAGATTAAACCATTAATGATTAGATCAAACCTTTGAAATTAGAATAACTTTTTTTCCTTTTTTAATTTTTATGTCCCGATTTTTTAAAGTCAGATAAAGTAATTTTTACATTCAATTTTTTCATCTAAAATTCTTTTTTATCTTTAAATTAACCCCTATTCATAAACATTTCAGGGCCATGTCAGAATATTAGGCATATGCACTTTTTTCATTCTTTCAGTGATTTCATCTGGCCAGTTCTCCTGGTTAAATCCTTTTTGGGCTAAAAATCCGAAAATCCAACGAGATATTCCCACACCAGTGCATCCGGTCCATATACGATGATTATGCGCTTCTTTGATGGAGAATCCTTCAATGAAATGTGTGCCATGGATGTTGGCAGATACCACTGCCACTCCTTTATCCTGAGTAGGAGCAACCAATCTCATCTCATATTTCGGAACGTCTGGAAACTCAATTCCACGCTCTTCAGTTTTCCGGCCTTCCAGGTAGAATGGATCATCACCTACTTCAGTGTACCATTCCAACTCCATTTCATTGGCCATATCCTCAGAGATATGAAGGGTGGAATCTCTTATATTTTCCACTTGCTCAGGTGTTCCCAGCCAGACCAATTCGATCCTCTGGAATTCATGAACCCTGTCTAATCCTTTGGCTCCTCCGGCTTCCCAACGATAAGTCCAGCCACTGCGATCAAAAAACTTAATGGGCATTTCTTCTTCATCAATAACTTCATGTGAGAAGAATTCATAGAATGGTTCACACTGGGCTGGAGCAAGAACATAGGATGGATCCTTAAGTCCATCCTTCAGGAGAGGTATGGGGACTTCTTTATTGATGACCAGTTCCTGTTTAAACTTTTCAAAAATCTCCGGATCCCTTCGGGGTGCACAACAGTAATACATTCCTTCGGGAAGACCTTCCAAGTAGCGCATTTTGTTCATCACCGGAATGGGTATGAGTTTGGGCCACATGCACTCGGTGAATTCCAATTTATATACTAGTTTTTCTAAAAATAAATCTTCTATAGCTCTCTGTAGAGATATCAGCTGGGGTCCGTAGAACCATTGGCCTTTACCTGGGAATTTCTTAACCCAACCCAATTTAGCAGCTTCTTCTGTTGCATCCCCCTTAAATAAGAAATTCTGTTGAGGGCTGGTGGATATAACTGTGCCTGGTTCGATCTTGGTGACCTTTTTGGTGAGTTCATCAGATGGTTTGGTAACTGCCACACCCTGGTCTGATTCGATGTGTCCAGTGTCTAATGGTTCTTTTATAAATTTCAGCACGCGATCAACCACGTGTTTCCTTAATTCAGATTCTTTTAAATCGTTAAACTCAATTATCAGTTTATCAGCGGTAATTTCAGAATGGGAGACGTAGGGCATATCAATAATTTTATCTACAAGAGTGGCCCATATGTCAATTTCTCCTTTTTTAACCATGCCCGTAGTTTCATCTAATTCCGGTTTTTCAGGTAGGGTTATTTCAATCTTATAATCGTCTACTTCAATTTTTCTTATTCCCAGATGATACTGTGGGCCTAAAATTTGGCTTAAAGGTTTTTTCATTCTTAATAGCGCATCATGCGCTCTTCCCCGTCTTCCTGATACCATTTTAACCTTTAAGGTATTTCCTTCCATGTTCCAATCAACTATTTGGGAGGCATCCTTTAACTGGTCTTTAGGAATGCCCTTTAAAAATAATTCCTCATTGGCGTTGATTATGAATTCATCGATATCTTTTTGGGCTTCTAGAGCATCTTTATTAAATATTATCTTTCCCTGAAGAGTGAATTTCATTTTAAATCACCATAGACTCCATTGAAATATCATTTTACTATTTATTCTAATTCTAACATTCTTTCCACCATCATTTCACAAAAGAGAAGATCATCAACGGTGGCCAGGATGGTTTTAAGGGATTGACCTTTTATATTACATAATAATCTATTATTAAGTATACATGAATTAATAAATTCCATATTATCTGGTTTAAGTGATTTGGAAGCATTAACAGCCTGTTCGGCTGTTTGATATTCGAAGCTAATCTTAGCTTTAATTTGCATAGTTAAATTAGGGGAGCCATAGTTTATAAAGATTTCAGTAATTATATCTATCTAGCTAATTTAAGGGGTCTTCACCATTTTAAAGGACTTTAATTTTTATGAACACTATTTATGGTCTAATAAACGCTGGTAGTAACCATTAATATCTAATTATCTGATTTTTAATAGGAATTCATTGAACTAATGGGGTTAAGCTCTGAATTTTCTATGTATCGAATACTTTATAAGTCGGGGATCATATAAATGCCAGTGTACTGAAAGGGTTACAACTACCCCTCCTTTTCCAATTATTGCAGTTACATCTATCACTTATAATCGGATGTTTTAGGTAATAATCAAAGGATTATAAATTTAGGTTAATTAAAGAGCCTAAATATAAATTTAAGGATTGATCAGTGATTAGATAATTTAGGATTATTTGATCAACAATCTTTATTAAGCTTATAAATATAAAATTTTTAAGGAGGACCTATAATGGTTAGAGCATACACTAGAAAAGATTATATAAGGAAAATTCCTGGTTCCAGGATAGTTCAATATGATATGGGAAATCTATCAGCAGAATTCCCTTTAACAGTAAGTTTAGCGGTAAAAGAACCGGCAGAACTATCACACAATGCACTTGAAGCAGCTAGGATTGCATCAAACAGATATATGCAGAGAAAATCTGGAAGAATGGGTTACCATCTTAAAATAAGAGTATATCCTCATCATATAGTAAGAGAAAACCCCATGGCCACCGGAGCAGGGGCAGACCGTGTTCAGGATGGTATGAGAAAAGCATTTGGAAAGCCTGTAAGTTCAGTAGCTTTAGTAAAGACCAATCAGAAGATACTAACCATAAGAACCAATAAAAGGAACTTTAAAGATGCTAAAGAGGCTTTGAGAAGGGCTGCTATGAAATTCCCCGTTTCCTGCAGGATAGTAATTGATAAAGGCGCAGAACTGGTGAAGTAGTTAAAAAATGGATTAGTGATGAAAAAATTGCTATAATCTCTAATAAATAATTTTCATCATCATTTATTAATTAAATTTTTTTTAAATCATAAAAAGTAACATTAATTTAAAAAAAGTAGTTTAAAAAATAAGAAGAGTGTTTAGCATGAAGCCTGTCGAATTTTTTGAAGAATTAGCCAAGGAAGATGTGGACATTGCCGGTGGAAAAGGAGCCAATTTAGGAGAACTCACCCAAGCGGGAATACCGGTACCTCCAGGATTTGTGATAACATCCAGAACCTACGACGAATTTATGAAAGAAACAGGGATATTCGATGAGGTCATGGATATACTGGATTCAATAGATGTTAATAATAATCAGGAACTTCAGCAAGCCGCTCGAAACATCAAAAGCATAATAAATGAGACGGAAATACCGGATCATATCGAAACTATTATAATTGAAGCATACAATGCATTATGCCATAGAATTGGAAGGGAAGATGCATATGTTGCTGTTAGATCATCTGCAACAGCTGAAGATCTGCCCGAAGCATCATTCGCCGGACAACAGGACACTTACCTTAATATAAGGGGTGAGGATGATCTTTTAAAATATGTCAGAAAATGTTGGGCTTCTCTTTTTGGAGCAAGAGCCATATTTTATCGTGAAGAAAACAACTTCGACCATTCTAAAGTCTACATCGCAGTAGTGGTACAGGAGATGGTGGAAGCAGAAAAAGCAGGTGTCATGTTCACAGTACACCCCTCTACCGGTGAAGAGAAAATACTCATCGAAGCAGCTTGGGGTCTAGGAGAAGCTGTAGTGTCTGGAACTGTAACTCCAGATACCATCTGGGTGGATAAAGAGAGTGGGGAGATTCTGGACTACCAGATCAGTGAGAAAAATATCTTATTCCAGAGAAACCCGGAAGCAGGAAACACAGTTAAAATGCAGGTTCCAGAAGATCTGAAAAATAAAAAAGTTTTAAGCTCTCTAGAAATAGCTAAGCTCACCCAGTTAGGTAAAAGAATCCAAGAACACTACGATTTTCCCCAGGATACAGAGTGGGCTATAGAATCAGGTAAAGTTTACATGCTACAGTCCCGACCAGTAACCACTTTGGGAAAAATATCCCAAGATGTGGATGAACAAGAAGAAGTTGAAAGAACAATAATAACCAAAGGATTAGGAGCAAGCCCTGGAATGGCTTCAGGACAGGTAAAAATTATTAAAAATACAGATGAACTGGATAAAATCCAAAAAGGCGATATATTAGTAACAGTGATGACCACACCAGATATGGTACCGGCTATGAAAAGGGCCAATGGAATAATAACAGATGAAGGCGGAGTTACTTGTCACGCAGCCATCGTATCACGAGAACTAGGAATACCCTGTGTAGTTGGAACAGGAGAAGCCACTAAAATCCTCAAAGAAAACACTGTTGTAACCCTGGATGGGAACAAAGGAATAATTTACCAGGGTAAGATCGTAGAGGAATCCACCCCACAGGAGGAAGAAAAAGCCAAACCCACCATAGTTCAGCAGTCCATCTTAACAGTAACCGAAGTAAAAGTAAATGTAAGCATGCCTGAAGCAGCTAAAAAAGCATCTGAAACAGGAGCTGATGGAGTAGGGCTTCTCAGGACCGAGCATATGATGTTAACCACTGGAGTTCATCCCAAAAAATTTATTTTGGAAGGAAATGAAGATGAACTGATTAAGGTGCTGGTGGAAAATATACTGAAGGTTGCAGATGCATTTTACCCAAAACCAGTTTGGTACAGGACTTTAGATGCTCCCACAGATGAGTTTAAGTCTTTAGAAGGTGGTGAAGGAGAGCCTTATGAACATAATCCTATGTTGGGCTGGAGAGGCATCAGAAGGGAACTTGATGAACCTGAAATTCTCAAAGCCGAATTTAAAGCCATAAAAAAACTGCACGAACAGGGTTACACTAACATAGGTATCATGTTACCATTGGTACAGCATCCCGACGAACTTAAACAAGCTAAGAAATTAGCTAGGGAAGTAGGATTAAAACCTCAGAAAAACGTTGAATTTGGAGTAATGGTGGAGACTCCCGCAGCAGCTATGATCATAGAAGACTTTATAGCCGAAGGATTAGACTTTGTAAGCTTTGGAACAAATGATTTAACCCAATATACCCTAGCCATTGACCGTAACAATGAGAATGTGGCTGATCTTTACACCGAAAAACACCCCGCAGTTTTAAAGCTTATAGAAAGAGTAATTAAG
>JAJFTX010000076.1 GCA_021372715.1 Methanobacterium sp.
TTATTGTATCAATTTCATTTTTTTTCTTTTACGATAACCATTATTGTCTTATATTTTATTTCTTCCTCCTCATTGAGGATACGTCCTATTTCTACCAAATATTTTTTTATTTTATCATTTTCTATGTCTATAATTTTCCCATCTGATCCTGCTAAGTTTATATTAGGTTCAGAATTCATTTCATAACGATTTTCTCCCTTATAATGAAAACTTCTAATAATATCCAATTCTAGGAGTAGTTTTAGATTTTCATGAATGGTCGACCTGCTTACATTGGGATGTGTAGCTTTAACCGCCATGTAGACATCATTAAATGAAGGATGGTATTTTTCTAACTCTTTTAACTTTTTAATCAATTCCAGCCTTTGAGGGGTAATTTTAATTCCATATTCCCGAAACTTCTCTTCCATGTCTTATAATTTAATCTTTTAAAATAAAAAAGTATCGAAGAAAAACTTATATAGAACTAAGTTCTATATAGGAGTCTATATTTTTATTATTTAAA
This sequence comes from Methanobacterium sp., assembly GCA_021372715.1. GTDB lineage: Archaea > Methanobacteriota > Methanobacteria > Methanobacteriales > Methanobacteriaceae > Methanobacterium_A. Next base: position 506 of record JAJFTX010000076.1, read on the forward strand.
ATTTCTTCAAAAAATGTCCCATAATTAATGATTTAGCTTAAAAACACAAGATTCATAGTTTTTAAAATATATAAAAAAGTATTAGAAAAGAAAAAGTGGGTGAAAAAAATATGGATGAAAAAAGCAAAAAATTTGCTAGGAGAGGAATGACTAACCTTGAATGGTGGCCAGACCGGTTGAATCTCGACATCCTACGGCAACATTCCTCCAAGTCCAATCCAATGGGCAAGGATTTCAACTACGCTTTAGAATTTAAAAGTCTTGACTTAGAGGCCGTGAAGAAGGACCTCCAGGAACTGATGACGGAGTCACAAGACTGGTGGCCAGCAGATTTTGGCCACTATGGGCCTTTATTCATACGTATGGCATGGCACAGCGCCGGTACATACCGAATAGGAGATGGTCGTGGCGGAGGAGGTAGTGGTAGCCAGCGCTTTGCACCTCTCAACAGCTGGCCAGATAATGCCAACCTCGACAAAGCACGCAGACTGCTCTGGCCCATAAAGCAAAATTACGGCCGAAAAATATCCTGGGCAGACCTGATTATTCTTGCCGGTAACGTCGCCCTGGAATCCATGGGTTTTAAGACCTTCGGTTTCGGTGGAGGGCGTGAAGACATCTGGGAACCGGAGAAAGATATATACTGGGGTTCTGAGAAAGAATGGCTTGGAGACGAAAGGTATACCGGAGACCGGGAACTTGAGAATCCCCTAGCAGCTGTTCAGATGGGTCTAATTTATGTAAACCCGGAAGGCCCCGGCGGCAAACCTGACCCAGTTGCTGCAGCTCATGATATCCGGGAGAGTTTTGCTCGCATGGCTATGAATGATGAAGAGACCGTGGCCCTCATTGCGGGTGGTCATGCCTTTGGTAAGACTCATGGCGCGGGAGATCCAAAGTATGTGGGATCTGAGCCAGAGGCAGCGCCCATCGAGGAGCAAGGACTTGGTTGGAAGAGCAGTTTCGGCACGGGCAAAGGTGACGACACGATTACTGGCGGCCCGGAAGTTATCTGGACTAACACACCCACTAAGTGGGATAATAACTTCTTCAGGATATTGTTCGAATATGAATGGGAGCTAGAGAAGAGCCCCGCAGGAGCTTACCAGTGGAAGCCTAAGGGTGAAGAAGGTGCCGATACCGTGCAGGACCCCCACGACCCTTCAAAGCGTCGCACCCCTGGTATGCTGACCACCGACCTCTCTTTGCGGTTTGATCCTATATACGAGAAGATATCCAGACGCTTTTATGAGAATCCGGAAGAGCTTGCTGATGCGTTCGCCAGGGCCTGGTTCAAACTTACCCACCGTGACATGGGGCCTAGGACACGTTATCTAGGTCCTGAAGTACCGGATGAGGAGTTAATCTGGCAGGATCCCATCCCCGCAGTGGACCACGAGCTAATTGATGAAGAAGACATCAACACCCTCAAGGCCAGGATATTGGCTTCTGGTCTTTCAGTGTCAGTGCTGGTTTCTACTGCCTGGGCCTCAGCGTCCACCTTCCGCGGGTCGGACAAGCGTGGCGGTGCAAATGGTGCCCGTATTCGACTGGCACCCCAGAAAGAGTGGGAAGTAAACCAACCAGAACAGCTAGCTGAAGTACTACGGATACTGGAGAACATCCAGAGTGAATTTAACGAATCCCAATCAGGTGTTAAGGTCTCCCTGGCTGATCTCATCGTTTTAGCTGGTTGCGCAGGTGTTGAGCAGTCGGCGAAAAATGCAGGTCATTCAGTTACGGTGCCGTTCATACCCGGACGCATGGACGCTCTAGAAGAGCAAACTGATGCAGACTCCTTTGCCGTGCTTGAACCGGTCGCAGACGGTTTCCGCAACTATCAAAAGGCTAAATTCGCCGTTAAGAGCGAAGAAATGCTGGTAGACAAAGCACAGCTCTTAACTTTAACCCCTCCTGAGATGACAGTTCTCATTGGTGGTTTACGTGTCCTGAATACAAATTTTAAACAATCTCCGTATGGCGTATTCACTGATAGGCCGGAGATACTTACCAATGATTTCTTCGTGAATCTGCTGGATATGCAAACAGAATGGAGTGCATCTGAAGAAGACGATGATGTGTTCGAGGGACGGGACCGAACAACAGGCAAACTCAAATGGACCGGTACACGTTGTGACCTTATCTTCGGTTCAAACTCCGAGCTCCGGGCATTGGCGGAAGTCTACGCATGCGAAGACTCCACGGAAAAGTTCCTGCATGACTTTATAATGGCCTGGAAGAAGGTGATGAATCTAGACCGGTTTGACCTGACATTATCGTGAAAAAAGTCGATTGTTAAATAAGTCTTTTTTAAAAAAAAAATTTTCCTTTTTTTATTTAAAAGTAGAATATTGGAAATCTAATAAGTAAAAAAAATAACTAATAAAACAAGAATAAATGGATAAGAACCCCCAAATAATTAGATAATCCAAAAAAACCGTATATCTTAAAATTTGATGGTTTAATTAATTATTTCCCGTATTCTCTGATTTGGATTTTCCGTAAAAAGACCCCCATGATATGAGATTACCTTTTCTATATCAAATTTTTTAAGTTTTTTAAGAGATTTAATGGCCAAATTATAACTCTTTTCATCTAAAATCTTCTTTCTCGGCCCTATCAATTGGCCACCCACCACTCTAAGGGCATCACCAACTATAAGTGTCTTGCTCTTTTTGTGGTAGATACAGATATGTCCCGGTGTATGTCCCGGAGTGTGTATAATTTTGATCCCCCCACTGTAAGGTAGTTCATCATCATCTTTTAAGGTCGCATTAACCTTCAGGGGCGGATTTTTTTTTAATATCAATTCAGCCATTTTACGCTGATTTAACCTAACCAGATTTTTCTCACCCTGTAGGTATGGTTTTTCATCTTCATGTGTTAATATTTCAATGGAGTTTTTTGATTCTTTTAAAAGCTTATAAAGACCCCAAGTATGATCTAGATCTTGATGGGTGATAATAACTTTGTTAAGCCTTTCAAATGAGACTCCCTCTTTTTTTATAGCTTCTTGTATCTGTTTTAGCTGACCGGGCATCCCTATATCAATAATAATTACATTTTCATCATCCCAGAGTAGTGTGGGGTAAATTACTCCGTTTTTTGTGTGCATTGCTATTTCAAGCATGCTGATACCTTCAGATATTCTCATTATATCTCCCATCGTTATTTATTTATTAATCAGATTATTTTAGCATGGACACTTATACTATCTGGTAAGTTTTAATCAAAGATAATAATAGCCTTAAATGTTAAAAATAAACCCTCTAAAATTGAATGAAAATATACTAAAGAAATATTTACCGGGTCAACAGGAGATGTTAGTGGTATAGACAAGTATTTACGCCCATAATGATGTCCCTCTCAGAGCTAGCACTTAACTTTTTTTAAATAATTGAATGTTAAAATGACTAAAGTAGTGCATTTTTCAATTTTAAAATCTTAATCGGTAATTTTTTTTATTCTTAAGCCCATATTATTGTAAAGGAATGATAATCAATGTGATAGTTTATGAAAAAAACAATGAGCAGAAAACAAAAGTCAGGAAGTGGGAAGAAAGTGAAAGGGGAAAATGCTGTGCTTGCGAAGATCGCTGAAATGCCTGAACCGGATCGCACCATGAGTGAGCGGCTCCATACTATCATCAAAGCCAACGCACCAGTCCTATCGCCAAGACTATGGTATGGAATGCCAGCATATGCCAAGGATGGTAAGGTTGTCTTGTTTTTCCGAGATACCCAGAAGTTCAAAGAGAGATATATAACCCTCGGCTTCAATGAGGCGGCTCAACTCGATGAAGGCCATATGTGGGCCGGTTGCTTTCGCTCTAAAGAAGTTGACTGCCAAGGAAGAGGCTAAGATCGGGGAGCTCGTTAAGAAAGCTGTGGGTTGAGTGTTTTTTTTGCAATTCAAATTATAAATTTTGTTAAAAAGAATAAAAAAAATTATTAACTAGACACTAATACAATCGTTAATTTTCTATACTAATGGATATGGATGATTAATTTTTTGCTCAATATACATTTCAAAATGGTTTTTATTATTAAGTAAAATTATAAGTATATTAAACCTCAAGCTTATTCAATAGGGTGATAAGTTTGGTTATTTCTAAAGATAATTGGAAAGATTTTTTTTATCGGATTGATCAACCGATGTTTGTTTTAGATCCATCAAACACTATTCTAGCTGTAAATAAAGCTTTTCAAGAATTTTGTGGATTATCTGAAGATGAAATACGTGGTAACCCCTGCGTTGAACCTATTTCTAAAGAAACATCCTTGTGTAGTCTTACAAAAAGAATAAATAAAGAAGATATTAAAGAAACAGTTGAAATTGATACTGAAGCTTTTGGAAAATATTTAAAAATGGTATGTACTCCTGTTTTTGATGAAGATAATAATTTGGATAAAATATTCAATATAATTATCGATTTAACAGAACGCAAAGAGATAATAGAATCTTTAGTAAATTCTGAGAAGATTTACACTAATTTAATTGAAAATATTAGTGAAGCAATTTTTAATTTAGATTCCAATGGAAATATCGTTTATATTAGTCCTGTGGTTGAAAAAATTACAGGATACACTGTAAATGAAATTAAAGGTCAAAATTTCACAATTTTTGTTCATCCTGAAGATAGAGATAAGACCTTAAAAAGTATGCAGGAAGCTTTAAGTGGTAAAGATGAACCAGCGAAATTTAGAATTATAGATAAGAAAGGTAAAGAATTAAATGTAGAAACATTATGCAACCCTTTAATTGAAAACGATACAATAATTGGTGTCACAGGGACATTATCTGATATTACCCATCGCAAAAGAGTAGAAAGAGAATTAATAGATAGTGAAGAGAATCTTCGATTTATCACTAATAATATGACGGATGTTATTGGTCAATTGAATATGGAAGGGAATATAACCTATTTCAGTCCCTCTTTAAGGCAATTAACAGGTTATGAACCCCAAGAACTTGTAGGTAAAGGAACCTCTGATCTTGTTCATCCGGAAGATCAAGAAAAGGTTTTAAATGGTATTCAGGATGGAATATTCAATAGAAATCCCATCACTGTTGAGTATAGGACTAAAATATCAGATGGTAGCTATCTTTGGGTGGAGTCAAAGGGAAAACCCGTTTATGATATAGATGGAAATTTCAAATCTGCAGTTTTTGTTGTTAGAGATATCAGTGATCGGAAAAAAATTGAGGAAGAACTTTTATTTAATAATACTCTTTTGGAAGCTCAATTAAACTCTACACCTGCCGGAATTTTAGTGGTTGATGATGAATCTAATTTGATTTTAATGAATAATCGTTTTAAAGATTATTTGAATATCCCAGACGATATAATTGATTCTGAAGATGATATAAAGATTTTTAAATATTCTTTAAATCAATTTAAAGACCCAAAAGACGTTATGGAACAAATTAAACATTTAATTAAACATAAAAATGAAAGGCTTCATGATCAATCAGAAACCATCGATGGCAGGGTTTTTGATAGATATTCATCTCCTTTAATAGATAAAAATGGGCAGTATTATGGTAGAATCTATTACTTATCTGACATCACCCCATTAAGCAAAGCAGAAAATAAAATTAAAAACTCCTTAAAAGAGAAAGAAATCATCAATCAAGTGATAATGCAGTTGGTAGAAGTACAAAAAACATCTGAAATATATTCAATAATAGGTAAATCCATAAAAAACCTCTTACCATGTTCTTATGTACTTATTAGTACTTTAGACTCGGAAATGAAAAATTTTCAGATAGTGGAAGCCTTCGGTCTGGAAAATAAAATAAACACATTAAAAAATATTTTAGGTACTGATCTTTATAAAATGAAATTCCCCATGTTTAATATGACTGAAGAAGATCGGGAAAAATACCAAAGTGCACAATTAATATCATTTGAAAATGGATTTTATGATTTAACAGTGGGTATGATACCTCGTCCTATTTGTAAAATTATTGAAAAAGTTTTAAATGTGGGAAAGATCTATAGTATTGGTTTTTCAAGAGAAGGCACAATTTATGGGAGTCTAAACATAATTTTACCTAAAGGCCAGGAATTGGTAAATAAAGATGTTATAGAAACTATTCTTCATCAGGGCTCAATTACTATTCAGCGCCAAAGAGCAGAAGAACTGATAAAAACTTCATTATTGGAAAAAGAAGTTTTATTACGGGAAATACACCACAGGGTTAAAAATAACCTGCAAATAATATCCTCTTTATTAGACTTACAGGAAGATTATGTTAGTGAAGATGCCACCGCAGTTAACGTTTTAAAAGAAAGCCAAAACCGTGTGTTATCTATGGCCATGATCCATGAAATGATCTATCAATCAGAAGATCTAAGCCATATTAACTTCTCAGAATATATAAGAAGCCTAACATCTAATCTTTTAAATTCCTATGGTAAATCAAATGTCATTACTCGAATAGATGTGGAACAAATTTACCTGAACATTGAAACTTCTATTCCCCTTGGATTATTAATCACCGAAATAATCTCCAACAGTCTCAAATATGCATTTCCAGAAGGAGAAGGAAAAATAACCGTTGAATATCTTCCCAAAGAAGAGGAATATGAATTAATAATTAGTGATAACGGAATAGGCATACCCGAAGATATTGACTTCAACAATCAATCAACTTTAGGACTCAGACTAGTAAAATCCCTAGTAAACCAATTAGACGGCACAATACAACTAGACAGAACAAAAGGAACACAATACACCATCAAATTCAAAGAACAAAAATATAAAACCAGATTTTAACTAAATAATATAATATGACTCAACAAAGTTGCGTTAATTTCATTCTTTCCCTTTTATTATAAAAATTACTAAGTATAATCCTAGTATAGCACTTAGAAGAAATCCTATGACCCCTATATGGTGATATTTGAATATATAAATTCCATTATCTGTTGTCATTATCAGAGAAGAGCCTATTAAAAGTGCTGAAAGTATGATCACAACTGATAATTTGTTTGAAATTCTTTCAATACCCATATGTTCCATTTTAATTCGAATTTCACCTTCTTCCAATTTATAAAGAGTTTTTGCAACTGTTAATGGGATATTCTTCAGGTTATGTTCCATTTCAATAAAATTTTTCTTTAGATAATCTACAAAATTTCCTGGTAAAAATTTTTTCTTAACAACCTTTTCTATCACTGGCTTTCCAACTTCTACTGCATTAAAATTTGGATCCAATTTCTCTCCAGTTTCTTCAATCATCCCAATACTCCTTGCCAGTAGAACTAGTTCTCGGGGCATGAAAATTTTATATTTATACATGATGTTAACCAGTTCATTCATCCCGCCATGAACTTGGTTTAACTCGGATCCATAGTACTTAAACATCATGTCTGTTAAATCATATTTGAGTGATCTTGTGTCTACATGTTCATCAATCATACCCATATATGTTAATTGGTTAATCATACCGTTAACATCGTTGTTAATTAAATAAATAATCATCTCAGAAAGTTCATTTTTAAACTCATCATCCAAAATTCCCATCATTCCAAAATCAATGTAACAAATTACGTTATTATCTAGTATATAAATGTTAGAAGGATGTGGATCCGCATGGAAAAACCCATGAACAACTACTTGTTTAAAATAGGATATGGCCCCTCTTTCTGCAATTAACTTGGGATTAAAACCATCTTCTTTTCTAACTTCAGATATTTTTGTACCATCAATTAATTCCATAGTAATTACTTTTAAAGTTGAAAAGTCTTTGTATACTTCAGGCACATGAACTGTGGGATCATCATCAAAGTTTTCACTAAATCTTCTGATATTTAATGCTTCATTTTCATAATCAATTTCCTTAAAAATTGATCTTTTAAATTCTTCCACAATTCCTGGAACATTATAAATTTTTAACTGAGGAACAAAACTATCCACTCTTTTGGCTAAAAATTCCATAATAGAAATATCTTTCTTAATTGTTTCTTCTACACCAGGTTTTTGAACTTTAACTGCTACTTCTTCTCCCGTTTTTAACACAGCTCTATGAACTTGTCCAATCGAAGCAGAACCTAATGGTACTTCATCAAAGGAATTAAAGATTTTGTTTAATGGTAATCCTAACTCTTCTTCTATAACATTTTGAATTATTTGAGAATCCACCGGTGGGTCATCATCTTGTAGTTTTTCAAATTCTGATGCTATCTCTCTACCTACAAGATCTGGTCTGGTACTTAAAGTCTGACCTAGTTTTATAAATGTAGGACCCAGTTCTTCCAGTACAAGTCTTATTCTTTCAGGAGTGGATTCATCCAGTTCTTCAATAGAATCATATTCATATGAAGAACCAAGAAAGGGAATGTTATGTTTCAGCTTAATTTTTTCCACAATATAACCGAATTCGTACTTTGAAAGAACCTTAAGAATTTCTCTTAATCTTTTTAGGCTGTTTTCTTTACCTACCAAGGTACCACCTAATTCCAAAATTTGTTAAATCGATTATTTAAATTTATAAATCCGTAAATTTTTTTACTCTTAAAAAAATTATATTCTGCGATTACTACACCGTTCAATCTTCTTACTTCGAACTTCTATGGTAGTAAAAATTAAAACTCTTTTATTCAGATGCGGCTTAATGAAGTTCCACTAAGAAATGTCATCCTTTTATTGATTCACATTTCAAATTGTCTTTATTTTCCTATTTAATCTTCCAATAATTTGAATTTATCTTTTTTTATGGTAATTTATCTTTTTTTTATATTTTTTAAATGATTATTTAATTCATGTGTTGATTAATAAATCTGGATAAAGGTTGAGACTTTCCATAAGCAAAAGAACATATAAAAAAAATCACCAATAATAATAAAAATTCCGATAAAATTTTTTTAACATGCAGGTGCTTAATCTATGGATAACAAAGAACTAAAAAAAGATTTGTTAATAGTGGGAATTTTAGTATCTTTTCTTACACCATTTGTTAGATCATCCATTAATCTGGCAATACCTGTTTTAGCGGGTGAATTTGATTTATCCGCTGTATATTTAACCTGGATATCAACAATTTATTTATTAGTTAATGCCATACTCTACATTCCATTCGGTAGAATTGGGGATATATATGGGCGGAAACGAATCTTTCAATATGGTTTAATCATTTTTACATTTAGCTCATTTATATCTGCTTTTTCCACATCTGGAGAAATGTTCCTCTTTTTCAGGATTTTTCAAGCCATAGGAAACGCAATGATATTTGCCAATTTAAATGCCATGATATCATCAGCCTTTCCCGTGAATGAAAGAGGTAAAGCCTTTGGATTAACATCAATGAGTGTTTTTGTTGGATTAATATTAGGACCCATACTGGGAGGGGTTATCACTGAAATCGTGGGGTGGAGAACCTTATTTTATTTGGATACAGTTATTGGGATAATTGCTGCCTATGCCATCACCCGG
>JAJFTX010000107.1 GCA_021372715.1 Methanobacterium sp.
AAATGCTGATAATTAATTCTGATGATCCCATGATAATGGGATTAATAAGGGCTAAAAATGTTTCTGGAGAACTCATCACCTTTGGAGTGGATCATAGAACTGAAATTATCAGTACAAAAACCTGCTTTTGTGGCAGAGAAGTTATCCTAAATGAGACCATATCTGGAATGGGATATTATAAGTGTTCTTGTGGGTTGGAAAGACCAAAACCAGACTATTTCGCTACTGAAATAACAAAAAAAAGTTTCAATCTGCATACTCCACATGAGGTTCGTAAGATTAATATGTCTATGATAGGTTTACACAACGTTTATAATACCTTAGCTGCTATTACTGCTGCAATAGAATTCTTCAATATACCATTAACTGATATAATATCTTCTGTAGAAAATTTCAGCGGTGTTCCGGGGAGATTGGATTACATAGGCCAATGGGGTAATAAAAAAGTATTGATAGATTACGCACACAACCCTGGTGGGGTGGAAACTATCCTAGGAGAGTTAAAGAAGATATATGAGAGTATTGCAGTGGTTATTACTGTATCTTCTGAGTCTGGTGAAGAAGGAGATGACATAATTTTAAACAAAAGCCTTAAATTAGCTGATTATATTATTCCCGCTTCATTTTATGCTCGTAAAGCAGCAGATAAATTAATAGAAAGTGCTAAAGAATCAGATAATAAATACCTCTTACCATCCGAAAAAATAATATTTACCTCACAATACCCTCAAGAATTTAAAAATGGCACTTTGGGTGCTAATTCAGATCAGTTAATTAATGGATTATTAAAAGCGCTCCAATGTGATGTTTCGGCTGTGGTTTGTATAGGTGAGGCAGCTTTTAAATATAAAGAAAATATCCATACTATAATAAACAATGCAAAAAGCCAAAGTTAATATACTTGGAAGATCATAAGCTTCCATTTAACATTAACCCATTCTTTTATACTTAATTAAAATTTAATTAATTGGATGTTTTTAAAAAATATAATAATTTAAAATGATAATAAAAGTAAGAAACACGTTCCAAAATAAATTCATATTATACACGGTGAAAAAAGGATGTTTATAAAAATAAGAAGAGATACTTTAATTATTCTAATACTGGCCTTTATGTTAATCGTATCCGGCCGTTTAATGAGTTATATGTCCTATGCATCATCTACAGAGACAGATCAGGGCGTACCTATTTCAGGAATCATAATCAAAGGAAATGACATCGTACCTACAGAAACAATAAAGGGTATTTTAGCCAATGAAGGATTCAGAACAGGCAGTTACATACAAGGAGATACTCTAGTAACTAGTAAGCGTAAAATACCCTTAGAAGGAGCCATAAATAATGCAAAAATAGCTGTTACCTACTCCACCATACCCGGTACGCAAGTATATCCCATAGTAGCAGCTGATATCAAAATTGATCGCACAACAGGCATCGTAACCGTCAACGTAGTTGAAGACTTTTCCGCTGCAGCGGGGGTGAAGTAACATTAAAAAAATCCACTTATACAAAGGATTAATTTTACTATTAACCATCTCCTTATTGATGAACACTGCTGCAGCAACTTTAAACGTGATAATCATCACAGATCCTACTGGTCAGGATCCTAATGGTGCTGCTGCGGGTAGTATGTCCTTTGCACCTAACATGTTCCAATCCACTTTTATATTCTCTCCTGAACACAACTTCGCGGTTTTATCTGGTGGTTCTGAAGATAACGAAACAGCCAGGTTGGCTGCTATTGTGGAAACCATAAAAAGGTTAGAAGACAATTCCACACCTTCCAATGCAGTAACTTCCGCTAGCGCTTATAAAGGGATAAGGATAATGGCCGGAGGCCCTACTATAGGGGCTGCTGTAGGTGGGGATTTTGACGCATATGTAGTTACCGTTGCTGGTGATGGTACAATTACTGTTACTCCTTATTCAAAAGGAGTAGCAACGTTACCGGCAGGGACAAAAGGAGCAATTATTCACTTAAGACATACAGATGGAAATCCAATAGGGGGCAATGTCAGTGCGGTTAGGCAGTCTACAGCCATAATGATCGGTCAAGAGATCAGAGATGGACATCCTGCCACCAAAATCATGGGAGATGTTTTTGAAAAAGTTTCCATAGAAGCAGGTGAAAAATATGGGGGAGGCGCTGTGAATTTAGTCTCCGACATATCCACAGGGGATGCTTTCACTCCACAGAGAGTTAATGAAACAGGTTTTCCCATGGATCAGCCCTACAGTAAAACCGACCCCAAGAGCGAGTGGTCTATCGCTTATCCAGCAGCAGAGAGTTATACAGTATCACCTATTAACGGTAACCCCCTCAAAATAATTTATGCGTATGATGCTCTACGAGATATAATAACTGTTCAACCACATAATGTGACTGTTTATGTTTACGGTGCAGATACTGCTGGTGTGAGTACCACGGCCAAAGAAATCGTCACTTCTTCAGTTAGTGAAACCGGATTCAGTGCTGATCTAATTGCAAAAGATATTAACTCCGCCATTGATGGAGGACTTTTACTAGGAGTTAATCATGTGGAACCTAAGGATATCAACGTTAGACAAAATTCAAAAGAAGTAGGAGTATATTTCACTTCTCTTCCAGAGGGAAGAACATCACCTCCTTGGGATCTGCCCATCAGCTCTTCACTTTTAGATATCATTGGTAATCTACAGACTGCATTAGGTTTAATTCTGATAATTCTGGTCCTCTTCAGAAGCACTTTAATCACTTCATTCACTAAAAAAAGGCGCTGAAACATATGGCTTTAATTTTAATCCGCTCAGATAATCAGAAAAAAATCTTAAATGCCCTGGCAGATCTGGAAAGACACGCCAAACTTCATATCAAAGGTAAACCCAAAAAATTACCCCCAAAATTAGCTGATGAAGTTCTAGAACGCATTCTCAAACAAAAACTACGCACAAAATCTAAATGGGCTGTAATGGTACAGGTTGAAGAGGACATCACCCAAAGTATCATGCAAGTAAAAAAAATCCACCCCCCTGCACACCTGATAGTTCTAAGCAACGAATATGAAGATTATTCACATTTAAAAATTACATTTAAAAATCTACCACCATTCAAAGGTTATTATTCTCTGAAAAGTAAATAATCTTCTATAATTCTAAAATCATAGCTAAAAAATTAGAATTCTAAAAAAAAGTTCAATTAAACATTAATTTCTTTTTATATGAGCTATATCACCAATGGTGGTACCACCTTTACGAGATGAAATATTTTCCTCAGGTTGCTCATCTTCTATCTTATCCAATAATTGAATATTTAAAGCATTTTCAAGTTTCCTAGCAAGCTTTATATCTGGAATCATCTTTCCAGATTCAACCCTGTTTATAACAGATGCCTTTTCATAAATTTTTTTAGCTAAATCTTCCCTCGACCATCCTTTCTTCTCTCTAGCCATTCTAATAGTTGTATTAAACTCCTCTGAAACCTCATATGAAGGCTCTCTAACTCGAAAACTGCGAGGAGGCATTCTAGGTCTCACTGATCTGGGGGGTTCTTTTTGAACCTTACCAAACTTAGAACAATCCTTACATGTCTGCATAACTGAACCATCGATTTTAACTCTTAATGGTCTTCCTATTACTTTTTTTCCGCAAATCTCACATCTCATGAGCATCCCTTTATAAAATAATATATATTATTTTTACACCTCAATATTTAAATATTATTAAAGATAATAAATTGGTTATATAAATACAAAATCTAAATAATTAATTTTCATTAAAATATTAGGAGTGAGCGAGGATCATGGAAAACATGTCCCCAAACGTTTTAAAAAAAATTGAAGACCTTAAAAAAGAGATCAAAATCCTTAAAGAGGAAAACACTAAAACCAAACGTAATTTAATGTGGAAAGTAAGAAAACTCGAAAAGGATAAAGTATTAATTGAAAATGAAAAAATGAGGATTGACCGCGAGGTTAAATCGCTCAGAGGAGAAATAGAAAGATTTAGATCTCCCCCACTTGTGATAGCTACCGTAACTGAAGTATTAGACGATGGTAAAGTAGTTGTTAAAAGTAGTACTGGACCTCATTTCGTTATTGGATATTCACGTTTTATAGATGATAAAGCTTTAGAGCCTGGAGCTAGAGTGGCATTAAATCAGCAGACATTCAGCATTGTGAACGTTCTGCCCTCTGAAAAAGACCCCATTGTTACTGGTATGGAAGTAGAAGAAAAACCAGATGTTAACTACACACAAATAGGGGGATTAGATGAACAGGTGGTTGAAATCAAGGAAACGGTAGAACTACAACTTAAAAAACCAGAATTATTTACAAAAATCGGGATTGAACCACCTAAAGGAGTTCTTCTCTATGGACCTCCTGGAACCGGTAAAACCTTACTGGCCAAGGCAGTGGCCCATGAAACCCATGCAACCTTCATAAAAATTGTGGCCTCAGAATTCGTCAAAAAATATATAGGAGAAGGTGCTAGACTGGTCAGGGGAGTTTTCGAACTGGCAAAAGAAAAAGCACCCAGCATAATATTTATAGATGAAATTGACGCCATAGCTGCTAAAAGACTTAAAAGCTCAACCAGTGGCGATCGTGAAGTTCAAAGAACATTAATGCAGTTATTAGCAGAAATGGACGGTTTTGAAGGACGAGGAGATGTTGGAATAGTTGCAGCCACCAACCGACCGGATATCCTGGACCCAGCACTGCTACGTCCCGGTAGATTCGACCGATTCATAGAAGTCCCCATACCTAACGAAGAAGGTAGAATGGAAATACTTAAAATTCACACCAAAAACATGTCCCTGGACGAAGAAGTGGATATTAGAACCATCGCATCCCTTTCAGAAGGAGCTTCCGGAGCAGATCTCAAAGCAATATGTACAGAATCAGGTATGTTCGCCATCCGAGAAGAAAGAAGCATAGTAAAAATGAACGACTTCATGGACGCTGTGGATAAAATCATCGGGATGGAAAGAGAAGAAGAAATCCGGAAAGAAGCAGGAGTTATGTACGGATAGTCTATCAAGTAGATTTATCCAACAATTTCTTTTTTTTACAAGTTTATATTTTATTTCTAATTAAAATCATCATATTTATTAATTTTTAACCAACAATATCACTTTAATGAAGAATTTAAATTTAGGAGATCTAAAATTAAACTACCAGGACCAGGGATCAGGCTATCCTGTGGTATTGATTCATGGTTTGGGCAGTGACCATACCATATGGGAAGGAATTATTCCTCATCTTGAAAATAATTATCATGTTCTGGCTTTGGATCTGCGTGGTCATGGTGGCTCCAGTAAAAACCCTGGACCCTACAGCCTGGAATTATTCTCACAAGATGTGTATGGATTTTTAGAAACTCTTGATATATGTCAAGCACACTTTATGGGCCATTCTATGGGTGGAGCTGTATTACAGGAACTTGCAATCCAAAAATCAAAAATGTTTGGTTCTTTAACCCTAATTTCAAGCTTTGCTTACATCGACCAACAACTTAAAGATGTTCTTTTAGAACTTCTAAGAATTTTAAGAGAGGAAGGATATATCGCCTTCTTTAATAAATGCCTTAAACTGGCTAATACCCCCCAATTTATTGAAACTCACAAAGAATTTTTCTTAGAAATACAAAATGTGATGGCTAAAACAATCTCTATTCCCTCATTAGAGCAAACTATTAACGCTTGTTTGAATATTAACTTTTTAAATTCTTTAGGAATGGTTAAAACACCTACACTAATTATAGCCGGTGAAGAAGATGTTTTTGTACCTGTAGAACATGGAATAAAAATCAATAATTCCATTCCTAATTCAAAATTGGAGATAATGCCTTCTGCAAGTCATAATATGTTGTTGGAGCAGCCAGTTGAAACATACAAGTTAATAAATAAATTTTTTAATATTAATGAATTTTAAAATCAGTGCAGACTAATTTATAAAAAATCTTTTTAACCATAAATCTAGATCATAATTAAATAACATTAAGCCGATGATGAACCCTATGAGCTCTGAACCGTGATGAATGATGGGCGAGCTGAGGCTTATAATTCTTATTCTATTCTTTTTATTTCCTGAACGACATCATCCAGATTATTGAATACTGTTTTATCTTTCAATTCTTTTAGTTCAGGCCGCATTACCATTACTATGTGAATGCCCAGTTCAAGTGCGGCTTCCAATTTGGTGGTGGTTCCACCAGATATACCACTTTCCTTGGTGACGATGATAGAAATATTAAATTCCTTCATTATGGCCTGGTTAAATTCCTTTGAATAGGTGCCCTGCATGGCTATTATATTTTCAGGGGGTAATCCTGCTTCAATGCATTTCTTGATGGAAAAATCTGTGGGAAGAACTCTAGCTATAATTCTTTGGGGATAAATCCTCTGGGTTAGATAAGATAGGGTCATAACACCTGCCAGGTGTAATATACGTCTATCCCCTAATTTTATAATTTCATCCACTGCTTCTTCAAAGTTATTTACCTTATGTATCAGTTTATTCTCTGGAATATTCAGTGTTGGTCTGTCAAAGCGTATATAATTTATTTTCTCTGTTTCAGAAGCTTTTATGGCATTTTTAGTAGCTTCAGATGCAAAGGGGTGGGTTGCATCAATTAATACATCTATTTCATAATTTTTTATAATTTCGGCCAATTTCATAGGATCAAAACGTCCTACCAGGACTCTATCTGCTCCTGAGTTTTTGGCAAGTTCTCCTCCATTAATAGAGATTGTAGTAGCCAGAATATAGTTATCTGTATATGATAACTCTTTAATTATTTTTCTTGCGTCGCTGGTTCCGGCCATGACCATTATATTCATCTTTTCACCTGAAATTTATAATTGAACCTTCAATCTAAATTTTCCATACTCTCTATTTAATAAACTGTTCCACCAGCCAGTCACTGATCAGTATGGTGCTGGCAATCAACAGAATAATAAACCAATCTATTAAACCAAGTGCAGTGGTTCTGAAAACTCCCTGCAGGAATGGCAAGTATATTACTCCTAATTGAAGTATTAATGAAGCCCCTATAGCTATATAAAGAAATTTATTAGAAAATCCATGTTCAGCCCGGCAGTTGAATACGTTTAAAATCTGATACATCACGAAAACTGTGAATGCCATGGATGTAGCTTTTATTAAATCTGTGTTATTTGTTAAGAGGTAGTAGTAAAGTGCCAGGGTTCCAATAGTCATAACCACCCCGGCAATGATGATTTTAATAAGATTCTTTCGGGGTATGATCTCTTCTTTTAGGGGAGTTCGTTCCATAACATTCTTTTCTGCTGGTTCAACACCCAGTGATTGGGCTGGAGGACCGTCCATAATAATATTTATCCATAATACTTGTATAGGATTAAAGGGAACTGGTAATCCCATTATAGATGAAGAAGTAATAGTTAATATGGCCCCTATGTTAGTGGAAAGCTGGAAACGTACGAAACGACGTATATTATCAAAAATTGTCCGTCCTTCACGAACTGCCTTGACTATAGTAGCGAAGTTATCATCTTGCAGGAGCATGTCCGCAGATTCTTTGGCTACATCAGTACCACTTCCCATAGCCACACCAATAGCAGCTTTTTTTAGCGCCGGTGCATCATTAACCCCATCTCCAGTCATCGATGCAACATTACCTTTCTTTTTAAGGGCTTCGACAATTCGCACTTTCTGTTCAGGGAATACTCTGGCATATACTTTTATATCATCCACCATACCTTCAAATTCTGGATCACTTAATTTATCCAGTTCTGAACCGGTTAATGCCAAGATCTCATCACCATCTGTGATGCCTATTTCCCGGGCGATGGCTACTGCTGTATCTTTATGATCTCCAGTGATCATCACAACCTTTATACCGGCCTTTTTCGCGGTTGCAATGGCTTGTCTAGCCTCTTCACGTGGCGGATCCATCATACCAACCAAACCAACAAAAATTAGACCTTTCTCCAAGCCTTCTTTGTCCTCTAGATCCTCATCAGGACCTAGTTTACGATATGCAAATCCAAGAACCCTTAGGGCGTTACCAGTCATCTCATTTAAGTCTTCCATTACTTCATCAATATCTTCTGTTTCTAGTGAACAGATATCTGCTTCTCCTGCAGTCTTTGAACATTTATGTAAGAGAACTTCCGGAGCTCCCTTAACCAGCACATATCGATCTCCTTCAATTTGGTTGACTGTGGTCATTCTCTTCCGTGTACTGTCCAGTGGTATCTCCAACAATCGAGGATACCGTTTTTCAAGTTCTTTACGATGGTAACCATTTGCTTCTGCATATAAAAGAAGTGCAGCGTCTGTTGGATCACCCAGCACCTTTTCATGGGACTGTGTGGCATTATTACATAGGGCGGAGATGGTGTAGATCATCTTCGAATCCTTTGCATGTGTATCTCTAACAGTCATCTGGTTAAGAGTGAGTGTACCAGTTTTATCTGTGCATATAACATTACAAGATCCCAAAGTTTCCACTGCCAGGAGTTTACGAACAATAGCGTTGCTTTTAGCCATTCTCTGCATTCCCAGGGCTAAGGTTAGGGTTAATATAGCGGGTAATCCTTCTGGAACAGCAGCCACTGCCAGTGATACGGCAGTCATGAAGTTTTCTACTAGGGGAATTTCCTGCAGGTAACCCAGCGCAAATACCAGTGAACATACTACAACGGCCAGTAATCCCAGAGTTTTTCCTAGTCGGGATATTTTCTGTTGAAGTGGAGTGTCTTCTTCTTCTTCCTGTATCATCTCTGCGATTTTACCTATCTCTGTTCCCATTCCGATTTCAACCACAACACCCTTCCCCCGACCGGATGCTACATCAGTTTCCATGAAAGCCATGTTATCTGCATCATGATCCAGGGATTCTATTAGCTTTGAGTGTTTTTCAACAGGTAAAGATTCTCCTGTCAGGGCAGATTCATCTATGAGAAGATCATAACTTTCTATTATCCTCAGATCAGCAGGTACATTATCTCCTTCTTCTAAGAGAACTATATCTCCTACAGTTAGGTCTCCTGCAGTTACCTTCTGTTCCTGACCCTCTCTGATAACTACTGCCTCACTTGATATGAGGCCTTTAAGTTTTTCCATGGCCTTTTCAGCCCTGTACTCCTGTATAAATCCTACAATGGCATTTATTAATACCACGATTAATATTACAATCGCATCCAGGGTGTCCCCCACATAATAAGCAGCAATAGCAGCAATAATCAGTATTAAAATGAGTATATCCATGAACTGGCCCAAAAAGAGTCTTAAAGGTCCTGCCTTCTTTTCTTCAACCAACTCATTCTTACCATATTTAATTAGATTTTCCTGAGCTTGTTGGTTGGTTAAACCATTTAAATTGGTATTAAGATTTTTTAAAGTCTCTTCTACATTTATATTCTTCCATTTCATGGTGAAAGCACCTAATCAATAAATATTAGATTATTTTATGATATTAATGAATAAAACACGGATTATTTCCCTTATTACTAATTTTTTTATTAGAAATTATAAAGAATTATTTTAAAGTACTTTTATAAAAAACTGCTTTTTTATAATTAATTAACTTCATTTTCCCCATAATATGCAGGGAGTCTGTTGAAAGTGGTTTAATCATTAAATCAGATCCTATTGTATTGGAAACTTTTTCCAAACAATTTTGTAACTCTTCCGGGGGCCGTATGGAATAGATAAGTTCTGCATCCTTATATATTTTTAAGTCAGGATGGCAAATATCATCTTTGATTATCATTTCATGTGATGGTTTTATATCTGTCATAATGATATTAAATTTAAGATGTTCCTTCAGATCATAGGCTACTAAGGGGAATCTTCCCACCCCCACTTCCACTATCTTATGTGCATGCCCATAGTTTCTAATAATATATTCAGATAAACTATTCCACATTTTAACAACCAGTATTTTGAGATTTCATGATAATTAGAGAATTCAGACGTCCGGATATTAATAGAGTCCTTGAAATTGAACAAAAATCTTTCAAAGACCCCTATCCGGTTAATATACTCTTGGACATCTACAACCTTGGTGCTGGATTTTTAGTTGCTCAGCAAGATAATATTATAGTAGGATATATTATATTTTGGATCAGATTTCAAGATGAAGGTCACATCATATCCATTGCCGTAGACAAAAAATATAGGCGAAATGAGGTGGGATCCCAACTGGTGTTTACAGCGTTAGAAATATTCAAACGTTATAATATTACTCTAATTAAATTAGAAGTAAGAGTCAGTAATAGAGGAGCAATAAAATTCTATAAAAAACTGGGTTTTATTGAAAAAAAAGTACTTAAGGATTATTACGAAGACTTTGAGGATGCTGTTCTGATGGAAAGGAATTTAGATAAAAAAAAAGATAATGATGCAAGAATGGAATAGATGTTTAGAAATAAGGAAATAATTTTTATACTACTGATTGTAATTATGCCAAATATAAGGTGAAAAAATGCCGATAATAGCAAAATTAGCTTTAGAAGACGGAACCATATATCAAGGAGAAGGATTTGGTTTCCAAACAATTAAAGCAGGTGAAGTAGTCTTTGCAACTGGGATGACCGGTTATGTTGAATCTTTGACTGATCCTTCCTATAAAGGTCAGATACTTATGTCCACATATCCATTACAGGGTAACTATGGAATATCAAGAGATTGGTTCCAATCAGAAGGCATTAAAGCGGAAGGATATATTGTGCGAGAGCATAACTCCCACCCATCTCACAGTAAATCAGAAGAAACCCTTTCTGAATTTTTAAATAGGTACGAAATACCCGGTATCAGTGGGATTGATACCAGGTCCCTAACCCTCAAAATCAGAGAACATGGAACTATGAAGGGCGTGCTGGCCACGGAAGATATAGAAAACCATGAAATCCTAGATATGGTTGAAAATCAACCGGAAATTGTGGAACTTGATTTGGTGGATCAGGTCTGCGTTAGCAAACCACAGATATATGGGGATGATTTCAAACATCGAGCAGGGGTTCTGGACTGTGGAATTAAAAGGAACAGTATAAACGCCTTACTTAAAAGAGAAATAGGAGTAGTAGTCCTACCTTACAAATCAGATGTAAAGGATATAGTTGATTATGATATTGATGCCCTTCTCGTTTCCAGTGGTCCAGGAGATCCCACCAGGGTTAAAGAAGCAGCTCAAAACGTGCGTGATCTAAAAGAAAAAATGCCTATATTCGGTATTTGTTTAGGTCAGCAGATAATTGGTTTGGCCTTTGGAGCCAAAATTTACAAGATGAAATTCGGACATCGAGGGATAAATCAGCCAGTTAAAGATTTGAATACTGGTAAAGTATGTATCACATCTCAAAATCATGGTTTCACTGTTGATCCTCAGTCTGTGGATGATACATCCCTTAGAATGAACCAGATTAACTTAAATGATGGCACACCCGAAGGTTTAGAACACCAGGAATTGCCCATATCCAGTGTGCAGTACCATCCTGAAGCAGGACCCGGACCCCATGATACTGATTACTACTTCGACAATTTCGTAGATGCCCTTAAAAACTATTGAATAGAAAAAATAATGTTCAATTAATTAATTTAAAAAAACGCATATTCATGCATATAAAACAACCATTAAAGGAAGAGGATTATAAATGCCCCGGGATGGAAATATAAAAAAAGTTCTTATCATCGGCTCAGGACCCATACAGATTGGTCAGGCAGCTGAATTTGATTATTCAGGCTCACAAGCATGTAAATCTTTGATGGAAGAAGGTATAGAAACCATACTGGTTAATAGTAACCCTGCTACCATCCAAACTGATATTGATATGGCTGATAGAGTTTATGTAGAACCATTAACCCCTGAAATAGTAGCCAAAATAATTGAAAAAGAAACCCCAGACGCAGTGCTACCTACCATGGGTGGACAAACTGGTTTAAACGTGGCCACTGGACTGGAAAAAATAGGAGCCTTAGATGGGGTTAAGGTTATAGGATCCTCCGTGGAAACAATTAAAAATGTAGAAGACCGTGATCTTTTCGGTAGCTTCATGGATCGGCTCAATGAACCAATACCTAAAAATAAAGCAGTAGTATCTCTAGAAGAAGCCTTGGAGGCTGTAGAAGAAATAGGTTATCCCATTATTGTGCGCCCTGCCTTTACCCTGGGAGGAACCGGGGGTGGTGTGGCCCATAATGAAAAGGAACTTCGCGAGGTAGTCACCAGGGGACTGGATATGAGTTACATAAATCAGGTACTCATCGATGAATCTGTAATAGGTTGGAAGGAGTTCGAATATGAGGTTATGCGTGATAAAAATGACACATGCATCATAGTCTGTAACATGGAAAACCTTGATCCCATGGGTATCCATACTGGAGAAAGCATCGTAGTAGCTCCCTCCCAAACACTCTCTGATATAGACAATCAGAAACTAAGAGATGCTTCAATTAAAATTATAAGGGCCCTCCAAATTCAGGGAGGATGTAATATCCAGTTTGCAGTACACCCCACCACCAGAGAGTACAAAGTGATTGAAGTAAACCCCCGGGTAAGCCGGAGCAGTGCCCTAGCCTCTAAAGCCACAGGATATCCCATAGCCAAGATTTCTGCTAAAATAGCTGTTGGTATGACCCTGGATGAAATACGTAACGATATAACCAAAGAAACACCCGCATCTTTTGAACCTTCCCTGGATTATGTGGTTACAAAAATTCCCAGATGGCCTTTCGACAAATTTAAAGGAATAAATAAGGAAATAGGGATCCAGATGAAGTCCACTGGAGAGGTGATGTCTATTGGACGGACTTTTGAGGAATCTCTACATAAAGCAATAAGATCTCTAGATATTGGGAGATTTGGTTTAGATGATGTGCAATATACCGTTGAAGATTTAAAACAAGCCACAGATAACCGCTTATTTCAAGTTTATACTGCTCTTAAATCAGGTATGAGTGTAGGTGAAATTCTGGAAATAACCAGGATAGACCCTTTTTTCCTATATAAAATTTTAAACATCGTGGACTTAGAAAAAGAGATTGAAAATAGTAAAGATAATATTTCCGATACTTCCCTTTTAAGAAAAGCCAAGAGAATGGGTTTTTCCGATCGTAAATTGTCAGAAATCACCGGATTTCCGGAAAATAAAGTTAAAAAAACCAGAATTGAAAATGGAATAATCCCCACCTATAAAATGGTTGACACCTGCGCTGCTGAATTTGAGGCAAAAACTCCTTATTACTACGGTACTTATGAAGAAGAAGATGAAGTACCCGTATCTAACGAAAAAAAAGTGATAATCATAGGGGCAGGACCAATAAGAATCGGTCAAGGAATAGAATTTGATTATTGTTGTGTACATGCTGCTATGGCACTCAAAGAAGAGGGTATTGAGACCATACTTATAAATAACAATCCGGAAACTGTGAGTACTGATTATGATATTTCCAGCAAACTATATTTTGAACCCTTAACCCTGGAAGATGTGATGGGTATCATACATAAAGAAAAACCTTATGGTGTGGTAGTACAATTCGGTGGACAAACATCCATTAATCTAGCTGTACCACTGGCCAAGGAGGGTGTTAAAATATTAGGAACACCTTATGAAAGTATTGACCGAGTTGAAGACCGTGAACGATTTACTCGAGTTTTAAATCGTTTAGAAATACCCCAAGCTGAATATGGTATTGTCTATTCATTTGAAGATGCTCGTAAAGTGGCAAAGAGAATAGGATTCCCCGTGCTGGTAAGACCATCCTATGTTTTAGGCGGAAGAGCCATGGAAATACTATATGATGATGCTGAACTT
>JAJFTX010000117.1 GCA_021372715.1 Methanobacterium sp.
ATTAATATGCAAATTATAGCAGATGTAGGCGGAATGCCCGGTAAAGATTGCAGGGGATTTTGTAAATATTGTTATTTTAGAAAAGTCAAACCGGGAGATCCATTCGGTTGTAAATCATGTACTCCTGGAAAAGTAGGATGCGAGCAATGCACCACCGGGATCCGGGAAATAACAAACGAATTTATTCCACCATTCATAGTAGTGGGTTCTGTTCAAAATACCCTGCTGATGGGTGGTTTAAAAGACCATGACTTAAAGGTTAACATTAGTGGAGGAGGAGATGTAAGCTGTTATCCTAATCTGCTGGATATCTCTTCAACATTTAAAGATTTAAGTCTCCCTATTCACCTGGGTTATACCAGTGGTAAGGGTATCGATGATGCAAAAATGGCTGAAGATTTGATATCCTTTGGTGTGGAAGAAGTTACCTTCACAGTTTTTTCTACAGATGCCTTACTCAGGAAAAAATGGATGGGTGATAAAAGTCCAGAGGAATCTTTGAAGGCCCTTAAAATATTCTGTGAAAACTGCGAAGTTCACGCAGCATCTGTGATAGTACCTGGTGCCAACGATGGTGAACAGCTATTTAAAACATGCAGTGATCTGGAAGATTGGGGTGCTAAAGCACTTATATTAATGAGGTTTGCTAATTTCGAAAATCAAGGACTTATACTGGGAAATGAACCAATTATTGATGGTTTAAAGCCCCACTCACTGGAAGAATTCACCGGTTTAGTGAAAAAAATTAATGACGAGTTCAGCCTTAGAGTTACCGGTACTCCTCTTCTTGATCCAAAAAATAATGCTCCGTTTGCCCTTTCAAATTCTAAAAATAAAGTATTCCTGGATATATTACCAAGAATAACTTCCGAAGCTACCATACTTACCAGTTCCATTTCAGCACCCTTTATTGAGAAGATAATAAGAAATATGGATGCTGAAGATCTAGTGAATGTTTATGCAGCGGATAAAGAAATAGCCTGTCTTATAACACAAAAAGATCTAGAATCAACCGATCTATCAGCTCTAAAAGATACTGTGATAATACCCGGACGTGCTTTTGTCCATGATAAAGTTGCTGAAAAAATATTAAGTAAAGATGGAACTGACCGGCTAGTTACCAGAGGTCCAGACAAGTTATCAGTAGACGGTGAGATGAGCAGTACCTTAACCGATGAAAACGTGATCGAAAAAGAAATGGAAGCCTTTAACGAACTTATAAAGATAATAAATTTCTTCGGAGTAAGAAAATAAAATTTTTTTCTAATTTTATTTGATCAGATTCAATAATAATATTATATATTATATTAAATTTGATTATTCACTAATTGAATGTAATGGTGAAGATATGAAAATAACCATTTTAACACCTGAATTTTACAATTACGGCGCTCTTCTTATTGCAGGTGTATTAAAAGACGCAGGATATACTGTGGAAATCCAAAAAGGATTTACAAGAGAAGTAAACGCAGATATTGTTTTTATAAGTTTACATTCCACCATACACCTAATCAAATATCAAAGGGAAATCGAAAAAATCAAAGGCATAAAAATAGTAGGCGGACCGGTAAGTACAAGTCCAGAACTAATATTCAATTATTTAAACTTAGATGCAGTTATTATTGGAGAAGGAGAACTTAGTGCTGTTAAACTAGTTAAAAATATAATAAAAAATCCTAATTTGGATAAATTAGATGAAATAGAAGGTATTGCCTTTAAAAAGGATAATAAAGTAATAAAGACCAAAAAACCAATCCCTGCACCTATGAAAAGACCCTTACCCTTGATTCCGGCAGATATTTCATCGGAGAATATTAGAGGGGCAAATGTTTACATTGAAACCCATCGGGGTTGTCCTGGCAACTGCGGATTCTGTCAAGTTCCCTGTTATTTCGGAAGAGATGTAAGAAGCCGACCATTAGAGGATATAGTTTTAGAAGTGAAAGCATTCCTAAAAGAAGGAGCGACAAAGATAGCTATAAGTGGCGGTACCGGATCGTTATATGGAAGTAAAAAGTTCAAAACCACCAATGAAGAGGGATTCACGGAACTTTTAAAAAGAATAAGTAATTTAACCGGTGCCAAGAATCTCACCATACCAGACATACGCTGCGACATGATAGATGATGATATACTGGATGCTGTAAAAAAATATACCAATGGCTGGATATATTTCGGTATAGAATCCGGAAGTAATAAAATTCTCAAAAAGATGAATAAGGGAATAAAAATAAATGATATTAAAAATGCCGTTGAACTGGCCAGAGCCCATGGGGTGAAAATTGCTGGTTCCTTTATTGTGGGATATCCCCATGAAACAGTGGATGATTTTACAGCCACTATTGACCTGGCAGATGAACTGATGCTGGACGACTATTTTGTTAGTATTGCAGAACCTATTCCCGGAACATCCCTGGCAGATGAAGTAAATAAAATACCTTTAACTGAAAATCTGGTTTTTAAAAAAAGTGATGAACATAAAAAATATGATTTAAGTATCGCCGAGGCAAGATGCCTTAACTTAATGCTGGATTCCTATATTTTCCGCAGTATACCGGTAGCAATGGACCAAAATTTATTTGAATCAATAATAAAAGAAACTAAATCTCAAGGAAATCATATAAGAACCGTTACCAAAATGATCAAAGATTTAAGACTGGAAAATAAATGATTCTTTAAATTTCTTATCATTTTTATGAATATCTACAAAATCTGTTAATTTTTTAAACTTTTCAATGGTCGAATCACTTAAGAAATGCTCCATTAAACACGCTTCTTTCTCTGCGATCTCATCATCCACACCTAAAACTGTTAAGAACTTTTTTAAAGTTATATGTTTATAAATGATACTTTTTGCAATAGTTACTCCCTTTTTAGTTAGTTTTATTTCTCCATATCTCTCTCGAGTTACTAGTTTTAATTTGGAAATTTTATCTAATGCCTCAACCACACTTGGAGGTTTAATATTGAGTTCATCTGCGATATCAACTACCCTGATTACTCCTTTAGCCTCATTTAAATTGTACATCACTTCCATGTAATCTTCAATACTTTTTGAAAGTTTAACCGAATCTTCATTCATCTAAATCAATTCTTTTATTTGTAATTTCAATCCCACTTCACAGTTTTCATATGATTCTGGCATTTTCTGTCTGATTTCATTTAATTTTCGGGTACAGTGACATGGTATCACCAGTGGAATGTCCTTTAAAATATCAATATCTGAATCATGAAAACCACCCACTATCGCGTGAATATCTCCTAATTCTCTTGATTTTTTGATGATGGTTTTAAGTCCAGGATGTGCACAACCAGTAAGAACTATGTTACCCTTATCGGTCATAATTACCATGGACTGTTCTTTGATATCATTACCCAGTTCTCCAGTAGTCCATATATTTTCACATATTTCTCGAGACTCTGATATTTCAATAACCTCTGTATATTGTTTTATTTCATTTTTAAGATTTACTGAAACTGAACATGGCAGATAAACCTCAGAAATATTTTCATAAGCCAATATATGATTTATACCACCAATATGATCCCAATGAGCATGTGAAATGAATATTTTATCTATTTCTTCCGGTTTTACCCCTGCTATTTTCATGTTATGAAGTAAAATATTTCCATTCCACCCAGTATCAAACAGTATCCTATTATGACCGGTTTCTACCAGACAAGAAAATCCCCAACCTGCCATGAAGCGATTCCTGGCGTTATTATCATATAATATTTTAATTTCAATTATTAACCACTATAAAAAAATTCTATTCATATACATCAATTAATCAAATTTGTAATCATGTTATACTAAGTTTATATGCATTTATTATTATTTCTTCAAGGCTTTTTCCTTCAGGATGAGTTATATCAATTAATTCATCGGACAATACATGCATTGGGCCTTCACCAACTTCATATCCTACTAATATATTCACCTTTTCTTTTTCCAGATATTCAGCTGTTTTAATTCCTCTCTTTTTTTCTAATTGAGACCCTGGATTTTCTATAATTTTATAACTGATTATTTCATTATTTAATACTTCTGCAATCAATATATAAGGAGCTCTGGCAAAATGCTCTGAAATTTTAGATTCTAAACCGTCTTTATTTTCTACTGGAACAGCTATTCTTACTTCATCTGATTTAGAAGGTTCTATCTGAACCGTGATCGTGTCTATATTTTCAATTCTATCTTTTACCTTTTTTTTAATATTTTCTGAAATTTCAGAAGCCTTCTTCACTGATAAATCCTTTTTGGTTTCCAGATGAAGTTCTGCAAATACAAAAGGTCCGGATCGTCTGACTTTAATATCATGAACTCCTTCAACACCGTCCACACTTTCTGCCGTATTTTTAATTTGTCTTATCTTTTCAGGATCCATACTAGCATCTAATAAAACAAGAATATCATTTTTAGCTAATTTTAATCCCATATATATAATTAAAATTGCAACCAATATTCCTGAAATTCCCTGTACTTGCAAATAACCTATATAAGCTGATAATATACCCACAAATACTATAAGCGAAGATAATATATCAATAAAGCTGTGTTTTCCGTCGTTTATTAGGGCTTGGGAGCCTATCTGTTTTCCTATCTTCTCCTTATATCTGGCCAGTAGCCAGGAAACAGCAGCAGATAAAGCAGCGACTGAAAGGCTAATTAGGGGTATTTTAATGATTTCCGGGTTCAGATAAGCATTAAATGATTCTAAAGCAATTTCAATTCCAGTTATGATAATCAGCACAGATATTACCAGAGAGGTAAATGTTTCAATTTTATAATAACCATATGGAAATTTTTCATCAGGTTTTCTTCTGGAAAGTCTCAAACCAATATAAACAGCTAAAGAAGCCACTATATCTGTAAAAGAATGGATAGAATCAGCTATTAAGGCTATACTTCCTGAAAATAGTCCTACTATTCCCTTAATAACCGCTAATAATAAATTGGTTAAACTAGAGTATATTGATGCTTTTTCACCCTTCTTTAAATCCATTCTATTTTTCTCTTCCAATAATAACACCATTTCTCCAATTAAAAACATCTAATATATAAGTTATTAATCAGTTAATACATTATTAATGTCCATCTGGAAATCCACCTTTTCCAGAATTTCAAGAAAGATGTTGGTAAATTCCGGTTCAAAAACCACTATTGGTTTTAGATTAACCAGTGCATCCACAAATTTTCGGTTATAAGGTATCTTTCCTAGAACCGGAATATCATTACCTTTAAAATATTCCTCTATTTTATCAGTGAATTTATTATTAATATCAAATCTATTAATTATAACTCCATGAGGAATATTGAAATGATTTACCAATTCGATTGCTCTTTTAAGATCTGAAAAAGCAGCAGGTGTAGGTTCCGTAATTAATATTACAAAGTTACTTCCCCTTACAGAAGCTATAACTGGACATCCAATACCAGCCGCAGCATCAACGATCATATATTCTGCATTAAACGCTTCTGCAATCTCGGAACCCCAGATCTTAACCGCATTAACCACATGTCCAGATCCTGATTCACCTAAGTCAAGCTGTCCAAAAACGATTGTAAACCCATATTCAGTTTCACCAATCTTTATACTGGCGGTTTCTATTGATTCAAGCTTTATTGCATTTTCAGAACATGCAAGAGTACAGGCCCCGCAACCAGTACATAAGAACTTATTGATCCTGGGTAAATTTACATATTCATCCCAATCCATTGCTGAAAACTTACAGGCATTAAGACATTCTTCACACTGATTACATCTTTCTTCAATTACTTTGGCTCTTTCACTGGTTTGAACACGTTCCACTAACTCAAAATTCTTTTCTTCAACTCCTAAAACGAGAGCTAAATTCGGAGCATCTACATCACAATCAACAGCGACAATTTTGTGTTTTTCAGCCATAAGTACGGCTAAAGATGCTGTTATTGAGCTTTTTCCAACTCCCCCTTTTCCTGAAAGGACAGCAATTGTTTTCATAATAATTGCTCCAGTGATTTTGTAATTTCTGCAATTTTATCATGCTCAATGGGAATGCCTTCAGAATAATTTTCAATGATTCTTTTGGTGTAGGGGATTTCAGATAAGACATTAATCCCATAATTATTTTCTAATTCATGTATTAAACTTAAATCACCAATATCTGACTTGTTAACTATTATTTCTGATTTTATTTGAAGGATTTTCAGAAGTTTTAAAATGATATCTAAATCATGTTTTCCCAAGGGGGTAGGTTCAGCCACTGTTAAAGCCAGATCAACACCTATTAAAGCTGATATGACATTACAATGAGTGCCGGCGGCGGTGTCTATCAGTGAAAAATCATATTCATCCTCGAATTTAGATGCAAATTCACGGGTCTCATTTACTACTGGTGAACTGGATTCGCATCCCACTTCTATTTCTCCAGATATTAACATAAAATTGTCCGCGATTTTTGAATCATTTTCAAATTTACCCTGATATATACTTCCAATAATCTGCTTATTCTCATCTATAGCTTTATTTTTACAAGTGAAAAGGCATGCCCCACATCCGTTACATTGTTTTTCAATTATAAAGGGGAAGTTATCTTTAATTATCACTATTGCATTTTCTTTGCAGACTTCAGCGCAACTACCGCATTTTATACATTTTTCCTCATTGAAAGAAGGCAGATAGGCTTCTACATCCCTTACCTTCTCTCTTTTTATAGAGAGGAGTATATGGTCATCGGGACATTCCACATCAGCATCAACTAACATTACTTTATATTTTTTTGCAAGTTCTACTGCAAATGCTGTTGATATTGTTGATTTACCTGTTCCTCCTTTTCCACCGGTTATTGCAATTTTCATAATTTTACCTTTTTAATAGATTGATCATTAAATGAATAATCAATCCTCCTCTACTTTTATTGCTTCATTGGGACATAGATTTACACATATTTCACATAAACTGCATTCATCAGGATTCTGGACTATAATTTTATCTTCTTCAATTATCAGGACTTCCATTGGACAAAACTGAACGCATTCCGCACATCGGGAACCTTCACATTTATCATAATCTATGGTTATTTTTGTCATATGCTTCAATTTTCCCGTTTTTTGAGTAAATATATTTAAATAATGATTTTTTATCAATTAATAGTGTTTTACCTTCTTCTTTCCATTCCACCTCTTCCTCGAGCTCCGGCTCCTGTAGAGGAAGATGTAGTTACTTCTTTTAATTTACCATCACTGAAAAAGTTAATATTATCTTTTACGCTTCCAGTTTCTGGTTTATAAACCTTTATTCCTACTTGTTTTAGAATTTCAAAGGCATTTGGACCTACCGCTCCAGAAAGTAAAACATTAACATTATTATTTGCAATTAATTGTGCTGCTTTAATTCCTGCCCCTCCTCGTTCATTCATTGCCGGATTATCGATGATTGAAGAAGCCTGAATTTCACCATTTTCTGCATCAACAATTGCGAAATAAGGGCAACGTCCAAAAATAGTACTTACCTCTGAATCTAAATTATTTCCTGTAGATACAATCGCTATTTTCATATTTTATTCCTCCTTTTTCAGTACCATATCTTCAATTCTATTAATTATCTCCATTATCTTATCTGAAAATTCTGATTCCTTATTTTGTGTTAATAAAATATTATCCTGAGTTTTAGGCGTATTATCAATAGGTATGCTGCCCAATAAAGGTATACCTGTCTTTGATGATATTTCTCTACCGCCGCCATTTCCAAATATTTTTATTTCTGTCCCACATTCCGGACATACCAGTCCCGACATGTTTTCAATGACTCCCAATACTCTTATCTTAAGATGCTTAGCCATGTTTATTGATTTTTCCACATCATCTATAGACACAGAATGGGGTGTTGTGATCATTACAATTCCATCCATCATTGGAATTGATTGTAAAATTGCTAAATGTTCATCACCCGTACCTGGAGGGCAATCAACGATTAAAAAATCAAGCTCTCCCCATAAAACATCTGAAAGAAATTGTCTAATCACCCCTGTCTTTTTAGGACCTCTCCATATCACGGGAGAATCTGCAGTTGGTAAAAGGAACTGTATGGAGATTACTTTTAGATTTTTTCCTACTTCAACTGGTAAAATTCCTTCGTCATTAACTTGAAGAATTTCTTTTTCTAAATTCAGCATTCTAGGAACATTAGGTCCGTGTATGTCCACATCTAAAATACCTGTCTTATAACCTTTTTTGGAAAGATATAAAGCCATATTCACTGCTATTGTAGATTTACCCACTCCTCCTTTTCCACTCATCACAGCGATTTTATGCTTTATTTTATTCATCCTTTTTGCAATTTCCATGTCCTGTTTCATAAAAGCTAACTTCTGTTCCTGTTCTTGATCCCTGGTAGTCATATTTTTATCCTTTTAATTCTTTAAATAAAAAATACAGTTTAAATCCTAAAAAGTGTAATTAGTGTTTTTCATTACAGGAGTTTTCATCTGCTTCTGATAATTCCCCATTTTTCCATGCTTTAAAAGCCTCTTTAACTTGTCCAGATGCACCTGAAAATACCGTTACTCCTTTTTCACGAAACATTAAAACGGCTTTTGGTCCTAAATTGCCACAAATCAATATATCTGCTTCTGAACCTATTATGATCTCTGCTGGCGTTTTAGATCCTCCGCTGTGTTTTCCAAAACTTTCTTCTACATTTATATCTTTGATCTCTCCATCTTCCAATTTAATGAAGGTAAAGTAGGGAGTTTTTCCAAAGTGCATGGAAACATCTGCCAGTAATCCTCCTTCATTGAGAGTTGGTATACATATTACAGTTATTTTATCATTCCTCCATTTTTTTATTTTAATCTGCTCCACACATTAGAGCGCCACATTTAGGGCATTTACTGTTCCTGCAAGGGACTCCGGGAGTTTTAGCGGTTTCATATCCGCAACTGATACACTTACAAACTCTAGGTGGACCTGCTCCCATTCCAGCTCCCCCATATCCTCGTCTTCTACCCATTCCTGGTTGTCCTGCAGGTGTTGGAGTTTCATCAGATTCAGATATTTTGTAAATATCCTCTGATTTGCATTCAGGACAGTTTTTATATTCTTTAGGACTATACCATTCAAAACCGCAGTTTTTACATTTGTATCCTATTTTATCGGTCATAAAATCTCCTCCTTTAATTATTATATTTCTTCCTTCAACAAGAGCCTTGGCAATCTTTCTACGAGCAGAATATAAAGTTCTGTGAAACGTAGGCTGTGAAATATCCATCATTTCAGCCGCATTCTTTTGTTTGATATCAACGTAGTCTCTGATCCTTATTGCTTCTATTTCATCTATGTTTATCTTTATAGGCCGGTTTTTAATAGTTCCTTCCTCTGAAACTGGATTAAAACCTTTGATTTGAGGCTCTTGAAAAATTCTTCGAAATCGTTTTGGCCTACCCATGTTATGAATATATATTCAAAACTATTATATAAAAGTTTTGGTTGACCTAACAAAATTAAAAAAATGAATATATAAAAAATACAGTTTAAAATAAAATAAGCATTAATAGCCATTTAATTATTTAAAAACAGTTTCCAAAGTAGTATCTATCACCGCATCAAAATTAATCACCTTATCCCAACCAGCACGCTCAAAAATATTCATGAAACAGACCCCAATAATTTTGGGTTTTCGTTCCCCTGATATTTCCCGTATCATGTTAATTACTTCTTCTGGAGCACAGCCAAATTTAGGCATGGCCAATCCTCCAAGAACTACCACCACATCCGGATTATCTGGATCTGCTTTCTCATCGACTACACTGAATCCAATATTAGGAATCATCTTTATTTGTCTAGCATTTTCAATATCTGCTGTTGGCACATAAATTAGGTCAAAATTTTTATCCCTAACCGTATAAGATAGTAATTCTATAAATGGCGTGCATACCGCTACAGAACCGGTGAAAACCACCTTTGAATTGCTTTCTATATCATTTATGCTTTCTCTAAAACTCCCAGTTAATCCTACAATACCAGTTTTCTTTTCCATAATATTCACCCCAATATACTAAACATGATTATCAATAGGAGTCACCCACTAAAAAATCTAATTATCTTAATCCACCACTAAAAATATTAAAAAAATCATTCGTTTATGACCAGAAAAAATTTACAGTTCCAGATACATATAAAATAACAGGTGATTTTTATGGAAAAAGAAATATTAGCAGCCATTATGGCATCCACATCTGATGTGGATCAAATGTCAAATGACCGTATAGAAGCCCTTACTAAAGGGCATGGAATGTTGAATATTGCTGCAATCTGTGCAGCCAATTCAATAATAGATGATGTACTAAAAGGAGTTCAAATTAAGTTAACGGACGAAAATAGGCAATATCTACCCATTGATGATGTACTGACAAGGGCCATAGAATCTGCAAAG
>JAJFTX010000125.1 GCA_021372715.1 Methanobacterium sp.
GGCGGTGTTTTCGCATCAGATTACGCTTTAAAACAATCAAAAATAAAAGGAGTTATATACTTAGCTGCATATCCCTCTGCAAACGCATCTAACGCCAGCTTTAAATCTATTTCCATTAGAGGTTCCTTGGATAATTATACAACCAGTGAAGATATTTCCAAGAACTTGGATAAATTCCCAGCAAATACCATCTTCATAACCATACCCGGAGGTAATCATTACAACATAGGGGATTATGGGGCGCAGGCAGGGGATAATAACAGCACCATCAGCAGGGAAGAACAGCAGAAACTGACCGTTGCCTATATACTGGAGTTTCTGAGAAATTTATAACCCATACTTCTACTATTTTAAAATCTATAACCTTATTGCCTATTTAAAAAAATAAAAGTTATTCTATTTTTTCTAAAAATCTTTATCATTGGCTCTTATCTAAGCTTTTTAGTTCTTCATTTCTGCTTTTCAATCTTAGGGCCAATAAAAGCATTATCAATGATATAACGGCTAAAAATGCATATGATGTACTATATCCACTTATCTGCGAACCCTGGGAGGATATGATAGCTCCTAATATAGCTGCACCTATTATTTGACCGAAACTAGTATTAATGGACAAGATACCCTGTGCAGCGGCACTATATTTCATGGGTGCTTCATTAAGTACAATATACCTTAAAGGCGCTCCCAATACACCGGATAACCCCAATCCAATGATTAATCCAGATATAAGGAATAAAATTAAATTATCAGCTGATAAGGATATCATCACCAAACCCGTTACTAATATTATTGTAGCAATGGTTATCACAAACTTTGAACCTTTAAGATCCAAGATATAACCGAATAAAGGAGCTCCGATTACTGTGGTAACTACTAAAGGCAGTAAAGTGAAACTAGCAAGAGATATGCCTAATTGGAAGGCTAGTATTGCCAGAGTAGGTACGAAAATTATACCCGCCTGAACAGCACCGATCCCTAAGGCTAAGATCATGGTTAAAAAGAATTGTCGGCTGTTGAACAAGTTTAATAATATAATGGGATCTTCCACTCTTTTTTCTATATAATAAAGAATTACTAACATAGCCGTTCCAATGGTAAGCGCAATTAAAACTATTATGGCGTTTATGTTTCCCAGGAAATTATTGATGTCCACTGAATTCAGTCCATAAGCTAATAAAGATAATGCAATTGCCAGTACAACCATTCCTTTATAATCAAATTTGGCAGTTTTATCTGGTTTAGTTTTTGGTAAAACCAGGATGCTAAGTGCAATTAAGGCTATTATAATGGGTATGTTGATTAAGAATAACCATCTCCAGCTGAAATTTAATATTACACCGGCCAATAGGGGACCTATTATAAAAGCTAATCCAAATACGGTTCCTATAATACCAAAAGCCGAACCTCTTCGTTCAGGGGCGATAGTGTCTCCAATGAACGCACTTGCTACGGGAAAGATACCTCCGGCTCCGAAACCCTGGATAACCCTACCTATTAATAATGTTTCAAAGTTAAATGCAAATGCAGAGATTAAAGATCCAATTCCAAACAGGATAATATTTAATATGTATATTTTTTTTCGTCCGGATCGATCGGAAAGTTTGGCCATGAAGGGTGTTCCAATCAAAAAACTCAATAGATACGCGTTAAAAACCCAAATCAAAATTCTAGTGTCCACTTGAAAGTAGCTTTTAATAGCAGGGAGTGCCGGGCTGACGATGGAAATATCCAGAGCACCCATTAAAACACCGATAAACAGCACGGCCAATATTCTTGTTTCTTTATTTTTAATATCAAAAGCCATTTTAGTATCACATCATAACTAAAATTAGTTTATATTTATGGGAATTTTTTAATATCTATTTTTTTGTAGCTAAAATAGGTTTTTATTTTTAAATTTTAACTATTATCTCGTTTCTGCGTAAAAATCCCGGTACCAGGGGATGGTTGTATTGTGCTACGATGAAATTTGATTTGGGTTGAATATTATTCTCTTCAAGCCATGCTTTCAATATGTTAATCTCTTTCTGGGCTAATTTCTCTTTTGCCCGGCCAGAGAATTTGATAACAGCTGTTTTATAATCTTTAATTTCTTTGAACTTGATTCTTTCATCATCAGGTATTGGAAGAGATTCTAAGGTGTATTTAGAGGGCATGGTAAATGATATTCTATATACATGTTTTTCTATTTCATCTTCAATTACCGGTGCAGTCATGGATATTTTATCAGACTCTTCCTCAGTCACTGGGACGGTCATATCAATCTTCTCAGACCTCTCCTCAGCAGAAACAGGAGCAGTCATATCAATTTTCTCAGACCTCTCCTCAGCAGAAACAGGAGCAGTCATATCAATCTTCTCAGACCTCTCCTCAGCAGAAACAGGAGCAGTCATATCAATCTTCTCTGATTTATCTTCCTCTGTAACAGGCACCGTCATGGGTATTTTCTCCGATTTTAACAGGTTTGTTCCAGTTACTGGTGCGGTAATGGGAAGTTTGGTTTTTTTGTGGTTTGCTCCGAATATATATCCAGCCAATATTCTGAAGCCCTGAGTTAATGCTTTGTCATAATCAGCTTCCACATCCACCTGGGCCATTATAAAATCTACATAGTTTCTGATTTCTATATCCCCCTCTTTACTTTCCACAGTATATTTAGGACTCTCTATGGCCATAATCTATCCTCCATATTCTGATTTTTTTAATTATTTAGTTATAGATGAATTATTTTTTGTAATCATTCATTTTTCTACTTTTTGATGATTTTTTGGTTAATACGTCTCAATACGAACTGTTCGTAACAAAATATATACAATATTAAGAGCATATAATAAAATACTTTATCTATTGATATAGGAGGTTTGATATTTTTGGATAATGAGCTTAGACGGGAACTTATAGCTAAATCACCCATTAGCTACTCCGGCCTTAGAAAACTCAATATCGGTGCTGGGATCTTCCTTTTTGCCCAGGGTATTTTGATGCTTGTTTTAGGTTATCTTCTGGATTGGAATAGAGATATTTATACTTTCTATCTTAAATTCAAGATCATATCACTATTCCCCTTCCAAGCCCAAGTACTACCTGACCCTCAAGTAGTATATACAATAACCAATCTGGGTGTAGTTTTATCTTCGTTTCTATTGATTTCAGGTATAGCACTTTTACTGATAGCTTTCGTGGTGAATAAAAAGTACGTGGAAAATCTAAAAAAAGGTATGAATCCCTACCGCTGGTATGAGTATGCCATAACCAGTTCTATAATGCTGGTTATTATCGCTACATTTGTAGGTGTATGGGACCTATGGTCTCTGGTGATGATCTTCGTATTGAATGCTGTGATGATTTTCTGCGGTCTTTTAATGGAAAAGATTAATTTCTACACCAAAAAAACCGACTGGTCAGCTTATCTCCTGGGATGTCTATCAGGATTCATCCCCTGGGTGGTTATTGCTGCTTACTTCGTATCTGCTTTAGGATCTTCAGAGACAAATCCACCGGCATTCGTTTATTCCATTTTATTAATCTACTTCATCATGTTCAACACGTTCTCCATTAACATGATACTGCAATATGCTGGAGTAAGCAAATGGAAGGATTATCTCTACGGCGAAAGAGTATACATCCTATTAAGCTTCATAGCCAAAACCATACTGGCCTGGTTAGTATTTGTAGGTGTATTTTCACCATTCTAAATACTTGAAGGAAAATATTTCCTTTTTTTCCTTTTTTTTATTTGAAATAACTTTCTTATTTTATTTAGAATAAGTTTCTTATTTAATGAATAGTATTAAAAGATTAAATTCGGACTAATAAAAAAATAAGTATTTATAGGAATTCTTTTTTGTAATTATAAAAAAATAAAATTAGATATATTTAAATATTTTCAATCACTGCCGCTTAATAGTCCGCCTATGGCTCCACCTACACCCATAGAAATTATATTTACTATTAATGATACAATTACCAGGGTAAACCCTGCCACAAGGCCTGCAGCTAATCCTGCTGCTCCGCCGAAGATTGTTCCTGCGATGACAAACAGAATAGCTAATACTATGGATCCGAATGCACCGGCTACTGTGGCATTCCATAGTCCGCCTAGAATACCAGAATGTACCCAGTATCCTACAATAAATCCAGCAATAAAGAGCCCCAGACTAGCTCCCCAATAACTGTTAATAAATATTGCAAATAGATTTGCTAATATTATTGCTAAAATAAAACCAACAATTACCGGTCCCCATTTCACCATATTAATACCTCCTAATTTTAAAACATTTTTCTTATTAGTTAATTATGGAAGAATATTATTAATATAATTTATGACGATATTTTTGCATCAATCCGCTTTTTCCACGTACATAAGGGGATAATCAAGCTCTTCTATATATTTCATTCGTATGATGGCTTTTTGACCTTCGTAATTTGAAAAAATCCTTATATCCATCATATTCCCGTTTAATGATATATACTGAAACTCATTTTCTATTTTCTCTAACATCTGCCTGTTGATGTGAACTTCAACTTTATCTATGCAGGGTTGCAGTTCCATAGCTTCGCTAATAGCTTTCTCCAGTGACTCTACCGTTTTTTTGTTAATTGGTGTGCCATCAAATTGATGAAAAAGAGCTCCCATAGTTATTGCGCCTTCAAATATTGCTCTTTCCCTATTGGAGATATTTTTAAAATATTTTTGTTCATTATCCATCATTAACCACCACTTAAATTTGAATTACGAGTAGGATATCCAATCCAATCCAAAAAATTTATTAGCTTCAGATAATATGGATTCTAGTTTAGCTGTAGGTACTGGGAAGAAATATGCGTAGACTAAAAGCAGAGTTAAAGCTACCGCGGCTATGTATATGAATTTCCTATCTTCAGTTACAGGATAAACCCGACCTAAAATCATACTTCCTGCAAATAAACCGAAAATAAGCATTATTCCCATGGGCGCCTGGGGATTAGTAACGTTTTGAGTAGTAATGAGTGGTGCTATAGTATCATATTTCGCCTGTATAATCAATCTCTTTTCATCAGATCCTAAAGGATAACAGGTTATTAAAAAGAGATAGTTTCCCTGTTCCACCGGCATTTGATAAGATGCATCCACTATGGTGGAGTTTACCATGGAATATGATACGTTGCCAATGGTGGGCCATTCCACATATATCTTATCACCTGGTTGGAGTTTATCCAGATTCAAGAAGGGCGACCCATGCAATGTTCTATGCCCAAAGAGTATGGTAGTACCCTGACTGGGCTTATAAGATTTAGGTTCAAAATATATCCCATAATCTATGGATCTGTTGTTAATACTTTCATTAACCCCGA
>JAJFTX010000115.1 GCA_021372715.1 Methanobacterium sp.
TCTTTTGCTGATATTTTCCTGGAATATTTTGTTTCGTTCATTAAATCCCCATATTATTTGTTGTGAGATGAAATCTGATATTTTATTATTTTAAATCTTGTTCTTTTAATAATTGTTTAAGCTGATGGGAGATTTCCATTACCTCGGCAGGATCTAATTGTATCACTCTTTTATCGGCTATTTTTTTATCTAATTTTTGGATTATTTCTTTTGCAGTGTTCCTATCGTAATTGCATATTTCATGGAAAGAGTCTTTTAAAGCGTTTTTTGTTTTTTTCTTTTTATGTTGAAATAGAGCTCGGGAAACTTTAATAAAGAATTGGTCGATGTTGGCTTTTTTATGGGGACTTAACTTTAGCACTGCTGAGGATATTTGGGGGATGGGATGGAAGTTTTCCGGGGGAACTTCAAATAATAATTCAACATCAGCACAATTATAAACCATCAAGGATAGTCTTGAGTAGTTGGAATCACCTGGTTTGGCAGTCATTCTATGGGCATATTCCAGTTGATACATAAGAATTGCAAAATCAAAATTATATTTGAGTATTTTAAATGTGATGGGTGAAGATATTTGGTAGGGTAAATTGGATATTACTTTATTGAATTCTGGGAAATTTATTTTAACGGCGTCAGCTGTTATAACTTCAACATTAGTGATATTAAGTTTTCTTAATCGTTTTTTTAAAATTGATGCTATTTTATGGTCCTGTTCCACTGCGATTATCTTCTTAGATTGTCGAGCCATAGGAATGGTTAATGTTCCAATACCCGGGCCAACCTCAAGGATAGTATCTTCTAGGGATAGGTCTGCGTATTCCAGGATTTTCTGTAGAACCTGTTTATTTATCAGATAATTCTGACCTTTCCTTTTATTCAGTTTTATATTGTTTTTTTTTAAAATTTCAAGGGTTTCCGTTAACATCAGAATAAAAAAAATTTTTTTAAATACAAAAAATGTTTAGAATATATAATACATGGTCCTGTTATGTGACTGGTTTTCTTTTATATTTTCTTTTTAGGTGGTCTGGTGAATAGAATATATTTTCTTTTTCCTTTACGGTCGGTACTACCTTCTAATTCCATTAATATCCTTTTAGATATTAGTTTTACAGGATCAGCCAGCATGGGCACTCTTTCTTTTATATCCTGATAGCTATCGAATTCTTTTTCTTTCCTGGCTTTCAGTATATCCCACATGTGTTTCTTTCCAATACCTGGTAATAACTCTATCTGGTGAAGTCTGGTGGATATGGGGCCGGATTCATTGAAAAATCGGACGAATTTGTCTTCTTTTTCTTTAATAATTTCTTCAATGACGTAATGTAATTCAAGTTTGGCGGTGGCGCTTAATTTTTCATACTTAAGCCTTCGATTCACCCGGGCAATTTTATCCCTTTTTCCTGCACCGATGTAGACTTTTTCATGAATATCCAGATCTACTTTTTCTTTAGGGGTAAGTTCCAGTAAAGTGAACTCTTCTATACCTATTGCCTGTGCTACAGGCTTTTTTTTGAATGAAGGAGCATCTTCCTTTACGTAACCTAAAGGAAGATAATCCAGAATAATCGCATAATCTTCCATATATAACCACCGGATTCAATAGTTATTCCTTAAATTTATAAAAAAACCAAGTTAAATTTTAGTTTAAATAATCATCTCTACTTTTAAGAGATTTAATCATCTTTTCGATATTTGTTTATTATTTCTAATAGTTTC
Organism: Methanobacterium sp.; assembly: GCA_021372715.1. Taxonomy (GTDB): domain Archaea; phylum Methanobacteriota; class Methanobacteria; order Methanobacteriales; family Methanobacteriaceae; genus Methanobacterium_A. The sequence goes on from JAJFTX010000115.1 coordinate 1,720, forward strand.
TCTAACTCTTCTTGTTTATGTGAACCTCTTTCTTTAGCAAACATTAACCGCATATCTGCCATGTCCTTTGGCATGATATCTGCGAGTTTTATAGCCTGAATTTTTTTTATGATCTCTTTAAGTTCTTTAACCAGCTCTATTGCGGGTTCATCATCTATCTTTACAAATTTGGTTACATGATCCAAAGCCAGATTCTGTTCGTAGTTTAGCTCATGAATTTGAGAGCGTTCCTCTAACATTTTCTTTACTTCAGCTATGGTGATTGGATCAGTTTCAATAACTTTTTTGCCAATCATAACATCACACTTGCATTTTAAGATGTTCTGGTCTGATGATCAGTTTTTTAGCCTTATTACCATCGTTTATTTCTACTATATATGCCCTACCACGTTTTTCTGAGACTTTACCGGTTTTCCCGTGGAATCTGGGGTGAGGTTGACCTTTATGCACGCTGGGGTCGATTATTATATGAACTAAATCATTTGAATCGAATATCTGCATTTTTTTAGTTATTGGATTTGTTCTACCTACTCGTGTACTTTTTTTAAGTTTATAACGGGTCTTACTTCTTGATCCTCTTGATCTTCTCATTAAAAAACCTCCATTTCATCATAAATTTGTTATAAATTAAATTTTACTTAACTGAGGGTTTACAATTGTTCATAATGTCTCTGTGGAATAAGTTCCTATTGTAAAATAATCAGAATCATAACAGATTCTTGATTCCATTTCAATTATTCAATATTTTCTAATTATCTAAACATTATAAAATCCGCTTGAAATTTAAAATCTATATACTGGATAATAATCTTGATAAACGGTTTTTAATACATGAAAATTATGATTCTACAGAAATATCTTCACTACAATATTTTTTTAATTTATAAGTTATAATGTTATCTATATAAAAGATAACTGTATCATGAATTTAAGTCGTTGATGATCATGGATGAAACTTGCTTGCATTGATTTTACAATATTTAATCCAATTTAACATCCAGAACATCTAACTGCACACATTTAGCTGGTGTTTTTAATAGTGAGGAGATGCTGGGGTGTGTCCTTTCTTCATCTCCAGATATCAGTTCTTTAATATATAATCCACCCTGACATTCGATTATCCTATCCAAAACATTATTTTTTAATAATTTAGTTTTTATATCACGTATTTCACGTTTTCTAATAATATCTGCTCTTCTGTGAACCACCCTCCTGGGAGTTCTCTGCTCAATTATTTTTATAGACTTCAATGGTTCTAAATCTTCCAGGGTGATTTCTTTATCTAAATCTACAGTAGCATGATAAACTTTATATGTGTTAGTTGAGGATGTTTTTATCTCCTGTCTTCTTGATTTATCCACCATTTTCAAGGATTTAACTTCTACTTTACCAGCAGCATACTGGTTGATTTTGGTTTCCAGTTTTATAAGGTCTAGATTTCTCTGGAGGGGTTCTTTAATTTCCAATACAAAAGGCCTACCTTCTCCTAACATTTTAACATCTATGTCTTCTCGGCCGGCTCCATGGAATTTAGATTCACTTCCCCCTGATTCTTTGAGAACCAATGGACTAATAAGCTCCTCAACAGATTCCTGATACATTTTACCGGTATAATTACACTGTTCACATCCACGGCCTTTACACGCCCTACATGGCCATTTAGTCTGAGGAATACCCCTAATTATCTTTTTATAACGGCCTTCAATGAATAAAGGGTTTATCTGAATTTCTAATATTGGGATTTCTATATTTTTACTGTAGTCTACTAGTATAACCAAGTTAGGATTCTCAAATTCGACTTCTTTATTCATTCTCAAGGATAAAGCTTTTCCAATTTCTCTATTGATTTCTTTTTTAATATTTTCCTGATCAGAACATATTAATTCATGAATTTCCAGCTCTCTACGGGTAATATCTTTACTTACGCGACAGCCCACTAGAAAATTAGTAAATTCTATATTTAAATCCTCTAATTTATTTGATATCTGTTCAACAAGACCATTGTCTATAGATTGAAAAATATCATTACAAACGAAGCAATTACCATCGGATTCATTGGTTAATTCTAAATCGAGATTTTTAAAAATTATTTCTCCCCTCTCCAGATTATCTGATGAGGGTATGTCATGAAAAAAATTTCTAGCCATGCAACGGGGACATAAGTTGCCATCGGCAAATTCTAATATTTTTTTTGCTTTTTCTTTTATTCGGATGTCAATAATTTCTTCTTTCATAGATCTTCACATGATATTACAATATCTCATCAACTGTTTAACTAAAATAAAATGATAAAATAATATGATAAAATTAAAATTCAGGGTTTATCAGTGCATGAACTGTCTCATCATCTGTCCTAACGGACCGCCCATTTTTCTTTTTCCAAACCCTTTGATGGCTTTTTTAGTCATGTTGTAATATTTTAAAAGCTCTTTAACATCTTCATTTCTCATTCCAGAGCCTCTAGATATTCTTTTAACTCGAGATTGTTTTATTACTTCTGGATGGGTGAGTTCATAATCGGTCATGGAGTCCATCATGATCTTGTATTTATCTAGTTTTTCCTCGGTTACTTTAGAGGCGTTTTTTGGTAATTTACCTCCCATCCCGGGTAACATATTCATCACTTGCTGCATAGGTCCCATTTTATTCATCATCTCAAACTGAGAGTACATATCCTTTAAGGTGAATTTCCCGCTGAGCAGGGCGTCCATGGATTCTGTATCAACATCTTCCTGGGCTATTTCCTCAGCCTTTTCTAAAAGTGTTTTAATATCACCCATACCCAGCAGTCGGGATATGAAACGTTCCGGATCGAATGCTTCGAAATCATCCAGCTTTTCACCGGTTCCTATGAATTTTATGGGGGCACCAATTTCTGCAACAGCGGATAATGCTCCTCCTCCTTTAGCTGAACCATCAAGTTTGGTTATTATTATAGATCCAATATTGGTTGTTTTACTAAAGGCAAGGGCCTGTTCTCGGGCTTGCTGGCCTATGGTCCCATCTATTACCAGTATAACTTCGTTAGGTTTAACTACTTTAGATATCTGTTCCATCTCATCTAAGAGATCTTTCTCTTCCTTATGACGTCCGGCAGTATC
>JAJFTX010000142.1 GCA_021372715.1 Methanobacterium sp.
ATTAAAATATTTAGTACATATCCTATTTTAATTGCTATATGATATTATTACATTGATATTATTAAAGATGTGTTTAATATTTGATAATATTCCATAAAATTTATTGGAATTTTCTAGAATAAAAATTTAACAAAGTATTCATGGGATGAAATATGAACACAGTTTTTTTGATTATGATAACGATAACCGCATTCATCTCTACTAATCTCGATGATTTGTTCATATTAATGGCATTCTTTACCAGGAAAGACTTTCCTAATCGGCATGTGGTCTTGGGACAGTACTTGGGTATGATTTTGTTGATTTTTATAAGTTCTCTGGCCTATTTTTTCCAGTTGATAGTACCGTTTTATTTAGTTGGTCTTCTAGGATTAATACCTATAATCATCGGAATTAGAAATCTATTAAATCCCTCTAAAATTGCTGGAGAATCATATAATGAAGTTAAAGATCCAGATGAAGGATACAGAACAAATTTTAAATTTTTACAGGTTGCCCTGGTAACTTTTGCCAACGGAGGAGATAATATAGGAGTTTATGCTCCATTATTCGCGGGAATGGGTTTTATGGAACTCTTTCAGGTTATTTTCTTATTCTTGATTATGACGGGGTTATGGTGTTTATTCAGTTTTAAATTGGTTGATAATAGAATTTTAGGGGCTAAAATCGAAAAATATGGTCATTTAATATTCCCTTTTGTATTAATATTTATTGGAATTTTTATTATCTTAAAAGGATTTTTATTATAAAGTAAAAAAAGAAATTGACCTAATTTAAACGAATGTTATAGTTTTTAAGCTTTGTTAAACTTTAATGTTTGGTAATAATTCTCATAAACCTGTATCTGTTTGGTGAATCTCTTCATAACTTCTTGTGCATATTTAGTTTTGACCAGAATTGATATTTTAACACCAGGATTTAGGATTGTATCTGGTGTGGGAATGGTTATGTTACCATTAGAATATACGGCCACGATTATAAAATTATCAGTGGGACTAACATCTCCAATTCTTTTACCAATAAAATCTCCTTCTTCCAGGGTAAAATCTAATAATTCTGCATCTCCCCTACCCAAAATTGCCAGATCTGCGATCTTAGGCTGTATTATGAGTCTTTCCACATAACTGGCTGCTGTTAGTTCTGGGTTAATGACTGTGTTGATACCTACCTTTTTAAAGGCTTCAGCATGATTTGGATCACTCACACGGGAAATTATCTTAGCCACGTTGAGATCCTTAACCAGAATACATGCCAAAAGATTGGATTCATCACATCCCGTGGCAGCTACAAAAACATCAGCATCTTCCACATTGGATTCTTCCAGAGTATTGATATCCGTCCCATTACCACATATTATGGTGGCATCCAGTTCGGTAGCTATATCATTACATTTATTTTCATTATTTTCTATTAAAATAACATCATGACCATCTGATATTAAAAATGAGGATAAATTAAGTCCTACTCTTCCCCCTCCCATGATGATCACATTCATAGATGTTACCTCAGAAAATATTTCTAAGCAACAATTTTGGACTCGTGACTTAAATTATTTACCTTTTGAGTCTCTTGAACTGATCGGCAAAAATCTTCAGTAAATGCAGAGCAGGTATAATTTCAATTCTTCCAAACCACATATTGAAAATAAGGAAAATTTCAGCAACATCAGGCATATTAGCGGACACTATTCCCATGGAAAGCCCT
>JAJFTX010000169.1 GCA_021372715.1 Methanobacterium sp.
GCTTCTAGTGAATTATAATCGAAATTTTTATATGAAATTGGATACTAAATGTTATACATTGAAAAAATGGAGGTGAAAATATGGAAATTGGAGAAATTGTATCAGATGCATTTAAATATCCATCTGGTGATTGGAAGAACGTTTTAATCCTCGGTGTATTCTTTATTCTAAGTGCTATAATCATTGGTATATTCTTTTGGCCAGGATATTTACTAAGAATAGTAAAAGCAACTTTAGCGGGTTACGATGATCTTCCGGCATTCGATGAATGGGGCAGTATGGTCGTTGATAGTATAAAAGTAATCGTGGTTACCATAGTGTATTTCATAATCCCAATAATAGTTTTCTCAGTAGGCATATTTGCAGCTATTGCTACCATAGCGGCCACGTCGACAACTAACCCCTTTGCATGGATTGGATTAATAGGTGGAACGGGAATTATCGCCATAATATTAGGTATAATATTCAGTTTAATCTATTATGTGGCACTGGCAAACATGGCTTTATACGATGAACTGGGAGCAGCATTTAGATTCAGTGAGATACTCGAAAGGATATCACAGATCGGTTGGGGTTCTTACATCATCTGGTGGATAGTGATGTACATCATAGCAATTGTATTCGGAATCATCAGCAGCATCCTTAGCGCTATCCCTTACGTAGGAGGCTTTATTGCAGCATTAGTAGTCGCTCCGTATCTGTACATGCTGTACGCTAGATCGATAGCTTTGATATTTGCAAACAGTGAAGAAGGTAAACCAGCACCAGCTGAAGAACCAGCATCACCAGAATAGATTAAAATTCTCCCTTTTTTATTTTTATTAACCAAGTTTGAATGTTAATTTTTAAATATCAATTAATCCATATCCACATTCAGGTGAAATATATGGACGCTGGTGAGATAACTTCTAACGCCTTGAAATATCCTTTAACTGATTTTAAAAAAGTTTTAATCCTGGGGATAATAACCATCCTATCCTCTTTGATTATTCCTGGTTTCCTGCTTCTGGGCTATTTCTTTAGAACAATTAAATATTCAATGGAAAATACATCTGAGTTTCCCGAATTCAGTCAGTGGACTTCCATGTTTGTGGATGGGTTAAAAATATTTGTCGTTCTCTTTGTTTACTCATTTATACCGGGAATTCTAATTTTAGTGGGGATGTGGTCTGTTCTTCTACCCATGCTCATGGTTCCCGGGGCTGGTTCACTTTTAAACCCTTCCATCTCATTGGAACTGGTAGGTGGTATGGTATTAATCGGTTTAGTGCTCCTGGTGGTGATCAGTTTTTTAATTCCTGTGGCCTTGGCTAATATGGTTCACCACAACAAATTAAGCGCCGCTTTTAGATTCAAAGAAATTACAGGTAAAATAAAGGAAATTGGATGGGTGGACTATTTAATCTGGTACGTTATCATGCTTATCATCATCGGAGCGGTGTACTACGTCTCATCCTTCTTGATCTTCCCACTGTTTGTGGGGATTATAATCGTGCCTCTAATTATTTTCCCCTATCTAACCATCTTCTTTGCCAGATCTGTAGCTTTAATTTATAAATTCGAGGCAAA
>JAJFTX010000124.1 GCA_021372715.1 Methanobacterium sp.
AAAAAAAGGAATAATATTATGAATAACACAGTTAAAATATTAATAATAGTTTTTGTAATCCTCGTTGGTTTATTAGGGTTAACTGGCGGTTTTATTTTACAAGGATATTTCAATAATGACAATAATAATTCTACGGTTAATCAAAGTAATGAATCTGTAAACAACACCACCACCACCTCCTCAGGTGATAAATCAGACGGTAATGTAGATGGTACTCCAATTATAAATAATAACGTTCTTCCATGCCCAAATTGTCATTCAATGGACAAACTTGTTATAGTAGGACAATATCAAAAAATAATTCTAAATAAGACTCGTACTTATTATATTATTCATTGTAATAATTGTGGTTATGAATTTGAAGAAGATGATGCATAGTCTATGGTAGAGGCTTTTTAATATCAAGGAAAAAAAACAAAAAGTATAAGTTTCAAAGTCGTCTCGAGAGTGCATATCACTAATGAAAGAGCAAAATAGAAAGAAAAACAGTAAAAATAAGAATAAAAAAAGACCCCCTACACCAGCACCAACATCAATACCAGAACCAGAAGCATCTTCCATTATCCAATCTTAAAATCTACACATATGCTCTTCATGTCGAAGATGTGCTGGAAATATTCTTTATATCAATAATATAAAAATATAACAAAAAATAATGGATTAGGTGACTTCAAAATGTTTTGTCCGGCTTGTGGTTCCAAGAATGATGATGAAGCTAAATTTTGTAAAAAATGTGGTGAGGATTTTAGTAATTTAGGTAGTAACCGCCTTAATGCTATAGATCGATGCCCCTATTGTGCTGAAGAGATCAGTCCAGCTGCAAAAAAATGCAAACATTGCGGAGAATGGTTAGATAAAAAAACTAGAAACCAAGATACAAATGATTATTCTCTTGCTATACTTTTAGGGATAATATTTACTATTTTGGGAGGAATCATTGGTCTAATAATTTCTTTATATTTAATTTCTAGGAATGATAAAAGAGCGCAAAATGCTGGGATAGTATTATTAATAGTGAATATTGTTTGGATATTCGTTTTATTAATAATGTTTGCAGGTTGGATGGCCGCCATGTCCTATTATTACTATTAAATTTGAAAGAGGTTTGTTGTAATGTTTTGCCCAGAATGTGGACATAAGAATGACTCTGATTCAAATTTCTGTGATGAATGTGGTTATAAATTAAATAATACAGCAGAAATTATTATAAAACAAAAAGTTCAAAATGAAGATTTTGATCAAAATAAACCTGAATTTAAATCAAAACTTATACTAGAAGCTGTTTTAGTTGGGATTATTTCAGCTATAATTTTATTATACATTACTCAAGGGAATATTATATCTTTTATTTTAGTCCCTCTTATTTGTAGTATTTTAGCCAGTTTCTTATTTGGAAATAAGAAAAATTATGGTAGTATTAACGGTATTTCAATTGGTTTAATTGCGGTATTTTCAGCATTTTTCTTTAATCATGATAGTAGTACTTTTCTATCTAATACTGGTGTTATAGGGCCATTTCTTGGCCCTTTGTCTGTTGCATGGGCATTTATTTTGATAATATTTTTTTTAATAGCTGCTGTGATAGGCATTCCTCTTGGAATAATCGGCGGTAAAATTGGTATTTACCTAAATAAATCTAGAAGTCATGAAAATAAAACTAATATAACCACTTATATAAAATCATTTAATTGGAAAGCAATTTTAATAGGGTCTATTTTAGGTTCTGTTGTGGGTATAATAATTTTATTAAAATCAATTAGTTATTTGGGGGTTTCTCCATTACCTTTGTTAATTGGTCTGATAACTGGTTATATTGCAGATGGAAGTTGGAAAAAGGGAGCTATTCATGGTGGGATAGCTAGTTCTATTGTTTCATTAGTTATTATGATAATATTCCTTATCTTAATTATTACTGGTTCATCTTCCTCAGTTACTCCAGATGCATACATATTAACGTTGACTAGTATTCTTCTAAGTATTATAGGTATAGTAATTTTGATATGTTTCTTATTTATAGGTGCTTTAGGCGGGATCATAGGATCATACATAAAAAAATTAATAAAAAACAGACAAAGTAATAATTAATATGTTTTTGCCCAGATTGTGTTAAAAAATGTTTCAAAGAAGTTTTTTGTGATGAAATTGGGCTAAATCTAAAAAGTAGGGATTAATCAAGATGGAGGTTTGTTAAAATCGGAAGCCTAAAACCATGTAAAACTTGTGGAAGAGAAATAAGTACTAGTGCTAGAAAATGTCCTCATTGTGGTGAACGAAATCCAACAGCGACACCTTTTAAAGATATGAGTACTCCCGAAAAGGCAGTATATGCTGGTGGAATGAGTATTTTTACTATAGTTTTTATAATAATATTTATAATTGCCTTTATAGTCATCCTGGCGTTTTGTTAAAAAATTTATAGGTTTATATTCTCTTAATTTGAAAATGAATGATAAAAGTGTTTATTAATGTATCATTTAATGAAAAAGAGTTATAGATTTGAAAATTTTTTGATCTTTATAATCTGTCTGATATTATATGAAATTAATATCCTTTTCTTTTCAAATTTAAATGGTATAAATTATTTTTTTTCGAGCTATTTTAATGATTTACTGGCTCCTCTTTTACTGTTTTCTTATATTAATCTACTTCTATCATTAGTTAATAAAAAAATGTATTCACTCAAATATTTAATTCCGATAATAATATTATGTTCGTTTGTATGGGAATATCTGGTTCTATTTTTCAAACCTACTAGCATATCAGACCCCATAGATATACTATTTTATATTTCCGGGACCTTAATCTATTGGATAATTCAAAAAAACATGACAAAAAATAAAAAAACTAACAAAAAAAAGAATATGCTAAAGAAAGAATTTAATATGATTTTGAAGAATCTAAAAAAATCTTAATTAAATACCCAGTATAAATGAACTTATTTATTTCATCCATTTAGTTGTTTTTTGAATATCTGGTCTAGGTGTAGGATTTGGATTTACTTTCGGATATCCAATTGCACATCCATTTAATGCATATTTTCTAACTGGAAGTTCTAAAAGTTTCATCAACTGCTCATCATCGGCCATCTGGCTGGTTAGTGATATTAACTGAAAGCCTAGATTTAATGCGGTTGCCTTTAGCCACATATTCTCCAGTACATGGGCCAATGATTCCTGTTCAGCTGGAGGAACACCTCTAAGTTCAGCAACTATGATAAAGAAAGGTGCTGTAGTTACCCCGGGAACACCTTTTTCACTAATCATCCTGAGTCTGTTAAGAAACGGTTCAAATTTGGATTTTATGAATGGCTTTTCTTTTATTAAACCTTCAAAATGTTTAACCCCTTCTGCAGCCTTTTTTTCCATTAAAAGAGCTAGAGTTTCAATACTTTCAGTACCTTTTTCAAAGACATAAAAATGTCTGAAATCTTTACTATCTCCTACTGCGGCAGCAGCATAAGGTGCTAACATTCCTGCTTCTATAATATCTTCAATATATTTTTTTGGAGGTTTATCGTCCTTAAAAACTCTTATGGAGCGTCTTGTCCTAACAATATCATCGAATATTAAATTACGCTCATTTATATCATTTTCCATAATTTAATCCTCCCTAATAATTTTCTATCAATAATTTATATTTGATGTATATTATTCATAAATAATAAATTTAAAGACTTATTGGAGTTTATAAATGTCAAAAATCAGTATTTCTTATCAAATAGAAAAATTTAAAAATGCAGTAGATTAGTGTATGATATATATTCCCGTTTTTTTTAAAATCTTGCTTCAAAAAAAAATAATAAATAAAGGGGTTTTAAATCCTTTATTCAAGGCCTAACTTGACTCCGCCAATTCTTGGTGCTAAGAAGTTGTAGATTATGGTTATAATAGCAACCATAATGAATGTTCCGAGGAAGTATCTTATTATATCATAGATTAGGACTTCAATTCCAAGTACTGCATTTCCTGCTGCTGCTATAATTATCAATTGCACAATTCCCATTATAATTCCGAATATAAGTGCAACTGACGCAATAGCCAGTGATGCTGCAACTATGGGTATGTTTGTTATTTCATGTGCTTTATCTGCAGATGCTAAAATTAATCTTAATCCACCAACTCTAGGTATCATGAAGTTGTAGAATATTGCTGCAAGTGCACTAGCAATGAATCCACCTATAAATACAACAATTGGTAGACCAATGATTAACATCAATGCTATAACAACTCCACCAGTACCTACAACTGAACCATTTGGAAGATTTGCAGCTGTAAAATTAGTTGCATTCACTGACAGGTTTGTAGCATTGCTCATGCTTAAAATAGCAGTTGCGTTGTTCACTACAGATACACCTAGTTGCATAACAAGGGGAATAATTGTACTAACAATGGTAGTCAATGGAAAAATCAATGCAGTCATTATAAGTCCTATTATTAATGCCCATACTGCAGCTACAGCAGATGATATCAGTGCAAAAGACATGACTGGTAATGATTTTACTTGATCACCTTCAAGTCCCAATTTTATTCCGCCAAGCCTTGGTACAAACATGTTATAAATCATTGCAGTAATAAATGAAAAAGCTGTATACACCAGAAATGCCCCTATGGGGTAGAGGATTATCATTGATATACCTAGACTGGCAAATATCAGTGCTGCTCCAGGTAAAAATGCTGACAATACTCCAAATGCAATCAATAGTAATATTGCATATATAAAGCCTATAATGGCACTGATCGAAGCAGACATCACTGTAAAAGGCGCTAGTTCAATAGATTTTATTTCTTTAACGTCCAACAATTTTTTCACCTCCTTTTTTAATCCATAACTATTATATTAACCCAACTTTCATATTAAATTATCTATTATGGGCTAAAATTCATATAATAACCCTTAATTTTAGATATAAGAAGTTAAAAAAATTATTTGAACAATATAATTATTTCACATTTTCTATTCAGTCCTTAATCTGCTGCGTTAAATCACGGTTTAAAGAAATAAAATTAATTTTTACAAATCCCAAATTTTTAAATGTTACTTTTCTGTTGAGGATTTCTAATTATCCTTTTTAAGGATAAAACTAATTTCTTTAGGTCATTAATTTTTTTTTAAATGATGATTTTTTTTAATTCTGGATTTAATTAGGGAAATAATTAATATTATTAAGTTTTAATAATTTATTAGGGTTTAAAAATTGTAAAAGGAGGTGAGAATAAATGGTTGATGTCATGGAAATTAAATCGGTGGATCTTGCATCTTACACTCTTATTGGTTCTTCTATACGTGCTATTATGGCATTCATTGTGGCTATAATATTTTTATTAGTCTTTGAAATCGTAGCAATTCTTGTACCCCCAGTAACGGCATTTCGCGGATTTATCATAGCCAGTGGGCTTGCCTTAATTATAGTATATCCCATTGCTTCATTCTTCATTAATTTATCCATCAGATTCTACACTGCATTTGTATATAACAGATTAGTCTCTAGAATCAGCGGTATAAAATTAGCAATGGAAGGTAATGAGTTAATCAGCATACCAGTTATGTCATTTTCTCTAATATTAACCTGCATATACACCATAGTAGCATTTATTCTAGGATTGTTTTTAGCAGCAGCTACAGCACCATTTTTAACATTAGCTACAACAATAGCCACCAATCTAAGCGCCGCAACCGGAATACCCTTTACCAGCCAAATGATATTAGCTTTAGGAACATTTAAAATTATCTTCCTACTAATCCTAATGCCCATCATGGTCTTTATCTTCGGATTCATATTCAATGCACTAGTCGCCATATTCTACAACTACATAGCTACCAAAGTTTCAAAAATACAATTAAACTTCCAGGAAGCAGGAAATAACTTAAAAGAACTAATAAACATACCCATACTACCAATAACATTATCAGTAGCAGTAATCGCCGCAGTATTCGGATTATTAAACGGACTGATGAGATTAGCAACATTAAGTGCTGCAGGAGATATAGGAGCCGGTGTATTAGCCCTAATTATGGCTATAATCGGAGACTTCATAGTTGTTTTCGTTCTAATGGCTATAGGAACATTCTTCTACAACTTCCTAGCACCAAAGATCGGCGGAGTCAAACTACAACTAGAATAAAAATTATTTCCTTTTTTTTATTTTAATTTTAAATTATCGAACATGTAGGGACCATTAAATAGCTCATATTATTTATGCAATAAGAATATTTTACAATATAATTATATTAAAAAAAGTAATAATAGCCTATTAATCCTAAAAATAAATTTTAACAAGAGATGCTGTGAGTAGAAAATGGATATAACTAATAAAAAAACAGGCCTACCTCCAGGTACACTGGTTTACACTGGTGAAGAAGATGTTCAAACTAGAATTACAGTAGTTGAATATGATGATGTGAATTTTTCACATAAGGTTGTGGAGAAATGTCCTGAATTTGAAAAAGAAAATTCCATCAAATGGATAAAGGTCAATGGTTTAGCTGATATTGATAAATTAAAGGATATTGGGCGTTGTTTTAAATTACATCCACTTGCATTGGAGGATATTTTAAATATCAATCAGAGACCGAAGATAGAGGATTATCAGGATTATTTATATGTGGTTTTGAAATTATTCAACCTCAATGAAGATACCATAAACACCAAACAGGTAAGTTTCATATTAGAGAAGAATATTGTCCTATCTTTTCAGGAGGATAGGGATGGAATTTTTGAGGGGATGATAAAGAGAATAGAATCATCAGACTCTCCCTTAAGACTTAAGGGAGCGGATTATCTTCTTTATTCCTTGATTGATATAGTGATTGATAGTTACTATCCAGTCCTGGAGAAGGTGGAAGATCGCATCGAAAATATCGAGGAACAATTGATTGAACGTCCCGAACATGATATACTCAACATCATCCATCGAATCAAAATGGACATAGTTATACTGAGAAGGTCCATCTGGCCTACCCGTGATATATTAAACAATTTCGGCTCATATAATTATGATTTAATAGACAGATCAACTGATTATTATATAAGGGATGTTTATGATCATGCTATACAAGCATTTGATCTGTTAGAATCCTTCAGAGACCGTATCTCGGATATGCTGGATATATACTTATCCTCTACCAGTAATAAATTGAATGAAATAGTAAGGGTCTTAACTGTAATATCCACCATCTTCGTACCCTTAACATTCATCGTAGGTCTCTATGGGATGAATTTCAAAGAAATGCCAGAACTACAATACCCTTATTCCTATCCGCTCGTATTATTAATCATGCTCCTAATCGCCGTGTCCATGTTGATTTTCTTCAGAAGAAAAAGATGGATATAGAATTAAATTAATAGGGTGTAGTTAAATAAAATTTAAGATTATACAAATAATGGTTCTGGGTTTAAATAATCAAATATTTTGTTATACTGATATAACAAAAATGATTTTTAATCCATATTTTTATCCCAGGATAACAGATAAACATATTAGATTTTCATGTCCCTTTGCAAGCAACTAGCCGAAAGTTAAATACTAATATAAAATTAGATGATATAATATGAGTTTCGATTCAGAAAATGGTCAAAAGAAACTTTTCAACCCTCCAGATATGGAAGAAGAGGAATTAGAGGATAAAGATTCCAAATCAACATCGATTGAGGATATATTGGAGGAAGAGGTATTAGAAAATAATCCATCTAAATCTAAATTATCTGAGGATCTGGTGGAGAACCTCAACTGTCAGAAGAGTATTTGCTCATCATTTGTTTTAGTTAATAAGAATATCAGAACATCTGCCGGTGGTCGTGATTACATAGCATTAACCCTCAGTGATAAGACGGGCCAGATAGATGGTCGTATCTTCCCCGAGGATGGGGTTAAGGATGTTTTTGATAAAATTGCATCTGGTGGTATATATAAATGTGATGGTAGGGTTAATGAGTTTCCCCCTGATTCCGGGAAATACAATATCGTTATCAACTATTTAGTGGAATTACCACCCGAAGAATACCAGTTAGAGGATTATATCAGAACATCCAGTAACGATAAGAAAGAGTTGATTGGTTATATCATCTCCACCATTAAAGACACTGAAGATCAGGAACTGAAGAGCCTGCTGAAATCCTTCTTCTGTGATGAAGAATTCACTGATAAATTTTACACAGCACCCGCAGCTAGGATCCATCACCATAACTACATTGGTGGCTTGTTAGATCATTCCGTGGAGGTTTTGAAGATCTGTAAAAACCTATATGAATTATTCCCTGACTTAAATAAAGACCTATTATACACCGCTGCTTTATTACATGATATGGGTAAGATCCGGACCTATGATTATGATAAGGTTAGTATAAAAATGTCAGAGGAAGGACAACTATTGAACCATCTTTATCTATCTGGAGTGATGGTTGAGGAGAAATTAAAAGAACTAAATATCAGTAAAGACCTCTCCAACCAATTATTACATATTATATTAAGCCACCATGGAGAGGTGAGTAATGGCTGGGGATCCAGTGTAGATCCTAAAACAGCCGAAGCAATAGCCCTACATTATGCAGACCTTTTAGATGCACGGGTTAAGGA
>JAJFTX010000193.1 GCA_021372715.1 Methanobacterium sp.
TATTCTTAAAACAACATATCCCAGAGATAAGCTTTCAATATGCCTTCTAAGTACTGGAAACAACATAAATGAAGTGGCAACAGCAGAAATTGCAGCTATTAAGAAAAATACCACTGCCATTATCACTTGATTTCCATGTGCAGAAACACTTATAAGATAATTGGGAGCGTCTAATGTCGAACCTAAAGAAACCTTGCCTAATATAGACGCAACCGTCGCAATAATAAATAATACTCCCACAATTATTCCTGTCTTTCTATATTCATTCATTTTTTTCACTCCACTGTACATTAAAATTCTATTTTAAACATTTATTATTTAAAATTATTTATTTAACATTTATCACCACATTCCCCTTCTTATGCCCTTTATCCACATACCTATGGGCCTCAACAATCTGTTCCAGTGGATACTTCCTATCAATAACTGCTTTAAGCTTTCCTGCCCCAATAAGCTCTTTAATATCTCTTAAGAGGACGATTCCATCTTCACTCTTAATTTTGGACTTATGAACGTTAAGATAGATTCCATTTTTTTTAAGTGATTTTTTAGCTTTTTTTGAAGGAAAAATTCCTACAGCATCAAATATTACATCATATTTCTTATTATTCTGGGTAAAATCTTCTCTGGTGTAATCAATTACATTATCTGCTCCCAATGATTTTATCAGTTTTAAATTAGTTGTACTGCAAACCCCTGTAACTTCTGCTCCCATTGATTTGGTCAGTTGTACTGCGAATGTTCCTACACTACCGGAAGCACCATAAATAAGTATTTTCTGTCCTTTCTGTATATTTGCCATTCTGATTAAACCCAAAGCTGTAATTGCTCCAGAAGGTATTACAGCTGCTTCTTCAAAAGTCATATTGGTAGGTTTTATGGTTATTACTCCGTTTTCAGTCATGCATTTGTACTCAGCATATCCTCCAAAATCGGACCAAGCTGTTGATGCAAAAACTTCATCTCCAACCTTAAAATGGGTCACATTTCTGCCTACCGCTTCAATTTCACCAGATAGTTCCATGCCTAAAATTGCCCTTTTGGGTTTTCTTATTCCCAAATATAATCTTGCCATAATAACTTGCCAGCGCATGCCTGGAATTTTTAAACTTCGCATTCTGGTATCCCCTCTATGCACAGTTGTTGCATGAACCTTTATCAGTACTTCATTGTTCTTTGGGGAGGGTTTAGCTATATCTTTGAGTTTTAATACTTCTGGTGGTCCATATTCAGTATATACGACTGCTTTCATTTTTTCATCCTATTAATTCTATAAAAGAAGTCCCTGGCCCATTTTAATGGGCCAGTAAGATTCCATCACAAGAGAACCATAAGAAAATATCACAGAGGCGGTGTGAGCTTTTTTTATCTTCATGGCCCTTGATGGTAATCAACTTCTTCAATTTTCAAATTTGAGGTTTAAACAGTGTTTTTCACCTTTAAGCCCCTCATTTACTCCAGGTTCAATTTAATAGTTCCAATCTTCGGTGCCAGATAGTTGTACAGTATAGCTATTAAAGCGGTTTCTATGAAGTACAGTATGAAATTGGATATGAATTCTCCTAAATTTCCTGATATAAAACCAAATAGTCCGAATATGGCATAAACTATAGCCACTGCCAGGGCTGTGGGTATTACTGGTATATGTTTGAGTTCGTGTAAGTTATCCTTGATTTGACTGAATTCCAGGTTGATCTTCGCTACTCTAGATGCTATGTAGTTATAGAATATGGCAAATAATGCGTTCCAGATGAATCCAAATACGAATACTATTATGGGTAGGCCTATTATTAGCAGCACTGATATTATCGCCATTTCTGAGCCGGCTGGCATCCCAGTTGGACCTATAGGGAATGTTGTATTGGTAAATTTAGGAACCTCATTAGATACGACGGGTATGATATCAGCTATGAATGTGGCCATGACATTAACAAATCCCGCCATGAATAACCCAGCTATTAAAGCCCATATTGCTTGTATAGCGGCAAGTATGAGAGCAAAGGACACTATAGGAATTTTAGTTACCTCTGAACCGTCTAATTCTAATTCTACTCCACCTAATCTGGGCGCTAATAAGTTGTAAAGCGTTACAGTTAGGAAGCTCACTGATATTGTGATTAAAAACGCAGCTATGGGCATAATTACTATTAAAGGTAATCCTATTCCACCCACAACCGTAAAGAATCCCACATTAGGAATTAAGGAAAATGCTTGTACAATTGACAGCGTTATTAACATAAATATAGATGCAATGAACGCTAAAATTGCATATATAGAAGCTGACATCCTAGTGAAAGGTGCCAGTTGAATTGATTTAATTTCTTTTAAATCCACCATTTTTATATCCTCCTTTTTATTTTCAAATAGGTTTTATTTTTCAACATTTCTTTTTCAATTAAACCACTATTGATTACTTAATTGTTATTTAAACCCTTAAAAATAGTTATTCCAAAATTTACTCTGGTTTTTATGGGATTTCCCTCCAAATTCACCCCAAAATAAGATCTAAAATTGACCATATTCTATTAAATTTAAAAATAATTATAAAATAAATAAGAAAATAAAAAAGAAGTTTCATGACCTTGTAATTTTTAAAAGTAATGCCAACGCAACGAATTCTAGTCCTAAAAAGATTAATAGAATCACAGCATTTATTATTGTCTCTGGTAGATTGAACAGGAAATATACTGAAAAGAGGATGTTTTGAATCAGGAAGAGTGATGCGAATAACACTAAAGTTGTGGTGAATTTGGACTTCACTTTAAGGTATCTTTCCAGATACACGTACAACATACCAATTAATAGAAAAATATTGGCAATACTAGCTATTAATCCTGAAAATAGAACCATTACTAGCAGAGTGAATGGTATATCTGACAGTGCAAACAAATTTAGTTCCATCAACATTTATTACTCCTTCCTTTCATTTTTTTATAATTAATCCTTCTTAAATTCTTCCCAGATTTCTAGAAAAGTATCATAATCATCTTCCATTTCATCAGAGAGGAAATATAATGCTCCGTATTTCTCTCCAGTAGATTTAACTATTGCATTCTCTTTTAAAACATCTATATGGTGTCTTATGGTCTTATAATCAAGTGAAAGCTTTTCAGCTAGTTTATTAGCATTATAGGGTCTGTTATTTAATTCAAGTATTATTCTGGCACGGTTTTCACCGCCTTTACTTCCGGTAATTAACCACCATAAGAATACTTTCTTCATGGATACTCCTGTTAAATTGAGATAAATAACCTACCAAAATCCATATTTTGTAATGGATAAAATTGATATTATCATCTTATTATAATTAATTTAGTATCGAATCCTTGAATTTACAAATAAATACAACAGATTAATCCACAGATACTGTCTAGTCAGGAATTATTTTTTCTTTCTCATCAATTCTTTTTCTATTTGTTTCAACTCTTCAGATGTGGCTTCACTTAATATTTTACTGGTTAAAAGGAAATCCCTGAGATCCGAAGCATGCATAACCCAAACACGATCACCATTTTTGAATCCCTTCATCATATCCAGATTATTTGGGTCCTCATTAGGTTTCACTATTTTTCCCGTGAATTTTCCACGATATCTCCTTACCTGATCCAACCTTCTTAGTTTAAAATCTTCCGTCATATCATCACTTCCATCATTCTTTGATTGACCCAATAGAAATTGATATCAACAGGTACTAATCTTGAGAAATATTCTCAGATATTTCTTCATCAATTAATTTAATTTTATTAATATTCAATTGATTGTATCATATCCTGCAGTTCTACTTCCGGATGATGATACCTTACTGTTTCTTTTAGTTCTTTACTTTCAATTGCCTTTTTAGGACACCAATGAAAGCACGTTAGGCAAAATTCACAGTGATGCTCCCATTCTGGCTGGTTATTAACTAATTCAATATTTCCTACTGGACAGATTTTAGCGCAATTACCACAAACTTCACAATTACCATTATTATAAAAGCTTTTATCCATATATGTAACATTTCCGAGTAGGAATCATTCTTGGAATCTGAAAAGCGTTTTAAATGTCTTAATGTTAGGGGTTTAAAAAGAAAAATAAGAGGAGATATTAAAATCCGGATCAACCAATATAATTTTCCAACCAGTACGTTTGGTGTGTTAAATCTAATTTCTGCACGAGAATTTATCTGGTCACTGATAAAATCACTGTTTTCCTTCCAAACCCCTAACATCTTTTCCTGTCTTACTGGATTATTGATTGAGGATCCAGCCATGTTATTAGGCATATTTACCGTGAATCCTGCCGCGAGTTTACCATCCCGAGAATTAATAATTTTTTCCAAACATTTAAGTGCTTTGAATGAGCCACTTCCGTAAGTACAGATGGCAAATATGTATTTTTTATTAATATTCTCAAATTTATCGACAAATCTCCTTACTATAAGGGGAACTCCCCCATAGGGTTCATAATACGTAGGGAATACAATTCCAATTGCTTTAGAGTCTGTTTTAATTATTTCCTCATCAATCACTGAAGATATAGGAATTAGTTTTCCATCAGTTCTAAGAGCAATATCCCTAGCCACTGCCAGTGAATTTCCAGTTCCTGAAAAATAGTAGATATCAATATTCATTTCTCAGTATGAATTAAAATAGTCCTGCGAAATATTTCACAAGTTCAGTGATCTTCTCGTCTCGGTTCTTATTCCAAACAACGATTCCAGTGCCCATGATGATACCATCTTTAGATTGGCATAAGTTTTTCATCTGACCGATTGCCCGGGATCCTCCAGTCCATTCAAAGCGCAACTTCTTAGTTACAAATAGTGCTATTTTTTTATCTTTCAAAGAAGGGAGTTGCTCCATATAAATTTGCATGGCAGGTGCTAGGGCAAATGCATGTACTGGAGCACCGAATATCAGTACATCATACTGAGATATATCTGGCGGATTCTCAAGCTGGATTTTTTTCTTATCTTCTGGCCTATCACCCCCGACCATACTTACCCTTTTAACTTCTACTTCATTACCTGCTTCTTTCAAGCTCTCCTGGATTTTCTGAGCTACAGAATAGGTATTGTTTGTCTGTGAATGTACTATAATTCCTATTTTCATGAATATCCCCCTGATTTTTAGATCAATTATTAAGTACTATTATTTATTTAGTTTTTACTACCATTTAATTTTATTATAAATTTTAAGAATAGAAAATCTCCATAAAATCATTAATAAATCAATAATACATAAATAAAAAAAAGGAGAGTTCTTATGGAAATGAAAAAAGGGAAATTGAACTGGTTTTTTATAGACACCCGGCTTAAATGGGGTAGATATAACCCTGATTTAATCTGTATAAATGCTACAGAAGAGGAATTTAATATTATATTGAATAGATATATCTCAGAAAATGAAGCAAAAGATAAAGAATTCAATATAAATTTTTTTAGAAATTACGCATTAAAGAACGGATATTATTGTACAACCGAACCTAATAAGATTATACCACCTTATGCACCTATAAAATAATTTAATGGGCAGATAAACCCTGGAATTTTCTAATTTATTTTTATAAGACTATCTGGGAGAATGTTTCCATTGATCCAACATCTCAAAATCTTATTAAAAAGCTGTGAGGATTCTAAGTTCCAAATATGACCTACACCCGGGACAAGGTATGCTTTTGCATTTGGCAATTCATCATCTAATACTCGATTTGATTGCTTTATTACGTTATATTCTTTCTCTCCAGCCATTATAAGCACTTTAAAATTTGTATTTTCTATATCCAGGGGTATTTTAAATAGTAAATTCTCTCTTATGATCCTTTCTGCTGAATCTGGTTGGATAATATTTGTAGATTCCTTAAATTTTTTTATGAATCTACGAGGTATACCGTAAGATCTGATATAACTTCCAATGGTAAGATCATCATTTTTAACCGGTATATACTTCTGAAGTATGTATTCTAAGAGTTTTAAAAAGGTTTCGGTAGGATTTTTATTATTTACCAATATCCCACTTATAAAAGCTGTTTTTACAATTTCAGGAGCCTTATTTAGTATCTCTAGAATAATCTGCCCTCCCAATCCTATACCCACTAGGTGCGCTTGACCATTATGGGTTTTATCTTTAATCAGATCTATTATCATTTCTGCCGCGTTTTCCATAGTAAAGTGTAGGACATCCTGACTTTTTCCATGTTCTGGGAGGTCTGGAATAATACAATGATAATCTTGGAATGATTTTACCTGCTCATCCCACATCCAACCTGCCATGTTAATTTCATGGAGGAAGATTATAGTTTCCGAGTTACTTTGACCAGTTTCTTTAAAATATAAGCCCATATTATTCCTATCTATCTTATTAATTATTCATATCTTAGAGCTTCAGTAGGAGGTAAGCTACTGGCACGGTAGGCAGGATAAAGACCACCGATTATTCCCACAAAAAAGGCTATTCCTATGGCTTTAAGGAAAGTATTAAGGGTATAGACCGGCATTATAAATCCACCCATTCCCAGAGACAATAGTACTTGAACAGCTATAAGTCCCATTAAAATTCCAACAACTCCGGCCATCATGGTTATAACAATTGATTCACCAAGTATCATGTACAATATTCTTCTATTCTTCCATCCCACTGCTTTAAAGACGCCTATCTCTCTAGTTCTTTCATAAACTGACATGATCATGGTATTGATCACTCCTATTCCCCCTATTACTATGGCCAATAGTGATATGGCCCATGATGCAGTGTCTATGGTTTCGAGTCCAGAATTGACTTTGCCGAATTCTTCCATGGATTTAATGGTGATCAACTCATCGGCATATCTATTATCAATTTGCTGGGTTATACTTTCCATATTGGCGTTTTTATCCAATTTCACGAAGATCATGGTGACTTTATCTTCCTTTTTATCCAGTTCCTGTAGTTTATCCAGGGGCATGAAGGCCCCGTTGTCCTGCTGAAAGTCACCAGTCTCATATATGCCGGTGATCTTGAACTCCTCATTAGCTACCTGAATTGTATCTCCAATATTTCTGTTAAGCTTCTGAGAAGCTGGTTTACCCAGTATTATCTCATTTTTTCCTTCAGCAAATCCCTGTCCCTTAATTATGGTTATTTCACCTATACCTAATTTATCCGACCTGATTCCCATCACTGGAAAGAAAGAATTATTCTGAACGGTACGCACTGTTAAAAGAACACCTACAGCATCCTGAACTCCAGATATGTTCTTAATTTCATCCACCCGTTTTTCATCAATAACACTCATGGTCATCTGAGAGGCATCAGACTGTACTATCATGAAATCAGAACCCCCAGCCTTAAGTGTCTCTTCAGTAGAAGATTTAAGCCCATCAGTAATTATACCCAAAGCAACGATTGTGGCAATTCCAATGGCAATTCCAATAATAGCTAAAAGAGTTCTAGTTCTATTTCGGAAGGGATTTTTAACCACCAGGCCTAAAAATGACATTCTTATCTCCTGTTAAAAGTAATTCCCACATAAGGTATTAAATGAAAGTCTAAAAACAAATTGAAACTACAAAGTTAAGTAATTAATGGATAAAAAAGAAAATATTTTTTAAAAAAAATCTAATTGTTAATATTATATACATTCAAAAATTTTTATATGATTGATTTTCCAGATTTCATTGCTAATAGCAGCGCAATCCAAAATTATGATTACCAGGAATGATAGAATGAATAAATATTTGAAAATTGCTATTGAAGAAGCATATAATGGATTGGAAGTGGGCGGTATCCCTATAGGATCTGCACTAGTTTTAGAAGGGAAAGTAATAGGCCGTGGGCACAATCAGCGTGTGCAAAAAGGAAGTGCTATTCTTCATGGCGAAATGGCCGCCCTGGAAAATGCAGGTCGCCTTAATGCCGATGAATACCAAAGATGTACTCTTTATACAACTTTATCGCCCTGTTCCATGTGTTCCGGAGCTATTATACTTTATGGAATACATAAAGTGGTAATCGGAGAGAATATTAATTTCAAAGGTGAAGAAGAGCTACTAAGATCCCGGGGAGTGATCCTAGAGGTTATTCAAGATTTGACTTGTATAAATATGATGTCAGATTTCATCACTAAAAATCCCCAACTATGGAATGAAGATATAGGACTATATTGATCCTAATATTCAGAATAAACCAGCATCTTAATCATCAGTAGTACAGGATCCGTCTACTTCACTATCTCTTATGGGTTTTTCTAATAAGATACAGATATTAATGCTTTAAACTGGCTCATCGATGATCAGAAAAGTGATGGACTATGGAAAATATCTTATTCCAGAATCCATAAGCCTCCAGATAATAGAAGAACCTTTAAAAGCAGATTATGGATTACTCTATCCATTTGCCGGATTTTTAAGAGATTAAAAAAAAATTTTAATTGATGAGTGCAGGGGAAGGGATTCGAACCCTTGAAGGCCTACGCCAGAGGATCTTGAGTCCACCCCCTTTGTCCGCTCGGGTACCCCTGCGAATCTATAATGTTTATTTATCCGACTATATCAGATGTATAATTAAAGAGATATCCTATTTCAATTATCTAATATCCTATATCTATATATGATTTTCAACATAAATTAAATATTATCTTATGAATTATAGGGGGTTTATGTATGTTATCTGCTGTTTTAAGTGATGAAGAATTGGAAGAATTGATGTTAGAACTGGAAGAACTATCCGATGATCCGGTAGTTAGGAGTTTACTAGCCTTTTATGTGAAAAGATCGCCTCAATATGAAATTCCAGAAAAATCTTTATCACCAGATATGGTTTATTATATGATTTCCAATGAACTAAAATTAGATGGTAACCCTGCTTTAAACCTGGCCAGCTTCGTTACCACGGAGATGGATGAAAACGCCGATAAACTTTTTATGGAAAACGCCGGTAAGAACTTCATAGATCAGGATGAATATCCCTATTCCAACCTGATACAGGATCGGGTTATTAACATCCTGGCCAGACTGTACCATGCACCTGTTGAACTTGATCCCGTAGGAACCAGTGCCATCGGTTCCTCAGAAGCCATATTACTGGGTCTTTTAGCGCATAAATGGAATTGGAGAAAAAACCGAGAAGCAGAAGGTAAACCAACCGATAAACCCAATATTATCTTCGGTGAGGATGTTCACGTGGTTTGGAAAAAGTTCGCCCGCTATTTTGATGTGGAACCCCGAATATTGCCCATGGGACATGATAAATTCGTTTTAGATGTGGATATGGTAAGGGATAACCTTGATGAGAACACCATATGTGTTGGTACTGTCCTGGGGACCACTTTCACCGGAGAGATGGACCCTATCGAAGAAATCAATCAATTGCTGGAGGAAGTTAAAGAAGAGGAAGGATGGGATATACCCATACATGTTGATGCAGCCAGTGGAGGATTCGTGGTTCCTTTTATTCTCCCTGATTTGAAGTGGGATTTCAGATTATCCCATGTGAAAACCATTAACGTTTCTGGGCATAAATATGGCCTAGTTTATCCAGGTATTGGTTTTCTTCTTTTCAGAAATCAAGCTGATCTACCCGATGATCTGATATTTGAAGTAAATTATCTGGGCGGAGTTATGCCCACATACAATCTTAATTTTTCTAAAGGAGCAAGTACAGTAGTTGGACAATATTTTAACCTTTTAAACCTTGGTAGAGAGGGATATGAGGCGTTGATGCGTGTTTTGATGGTTAATACCAATTATTTATCTAATCTCATGGAGAAAAGTGGTAAATTCAAAATTTTAAACAAGGAAAGTAAAGTTTTACCTTTAGTAGCGTTTGAACTGGATGAAAAATCCCCATTTGATGTTTTTGCTTTATCTGAACGGATGAGACAAAGAGGATGGATCATTCCAGCCTATACTCTGCCCAAAAATGCGGAAAACCGGGCTATTATGAGGATAGTAATTAGACTCACCTTGAGCCGTGAACAAATTAATATCTTATATAATGATCTTATTGATGCCTGTGAGAGTATTGAAAGAGATATTGACTCTGTTTT
Source organism: Methanobacterium sp. (assembly GCA_021372715.1). Taxonomy (GTDB): domain Archaea; phylum Methanobacteriota; class Methanobacteria; order Methanobacteriales; family Methanobacteriaceae; genus Methanobacterium_A. Next base: position 10,006 of record JAJFTX010000193.1, read on the forward strand.
ACGGGAGATTGACAAAGAAGAAAAACTGGAACTGTCCAAAAAATTCCATGATTCTATCTGCTAGCAATGCAAGGTCTCTAAGACACATCTATAAACTCCCATAAATTTAATATTTTTTTAAATCTATTTTTTTATTCCTGGTAATTAATGGTCTATCTAATTTTTTTTTATGATTAAACAAATTATATTACCCGGCTTAGTATAACTAAAAGCATGGAGAATAAAAAGTTTTTACTCCTGGATATCGATTATATCACCGAAAATGAAGTAGCAGTAATCAGATTATTCGGTAAACTTAGAGAAGAAGATAAAAATAAATCAATTATAGCATTGGATAAAAATTTCAAACCATATATCTATGTACTCCCCTCTGATGATTTTGAAGAATGTATAAATGATTTAAGAGAATTGAACATTAAGAAAATAGAAAGGGTCCGTAAAAAAGATGTGGGGATATTAAAAGAATTTCTCAAGATTACTTTAAAACATCCCCAGGATGTACCTAAACTGAGAGAGAAAATATGGAATTTAAACTCAGTTAAATCGGTTAGAGAACATGATATACCCTTCTATCGTAGATATCTTATAGATAAAGGTCTTTTTCCAATGTCCGAGGTAGAAGTGCAGGGTGAGTGCCTCAATCCCACCTTCAATTTTGATGATGAACCCTGTATTTTTCAAATGGATGGAGAACCCCAACCACTTCCATCAGAAGGACTACCACAACTTAAAGTACTAAGTTTTGATATAGAAGCCTGCAACCCCAAAGGCATGCCCCAGGAAAGTAAAGACCCCATAATAATGATTAGTTTTTCCAGTAATCAGGGCATGCGAAAAGTATATTCCACCAAATCATCCTCATTCGATTTCGTGGAAGTCCTGAAAGATGAAAAAGAACTACTGAAAAAATTCGTAGAAACCATCAAATCTGAAAATCCGGACATCATCACTGGTTATAACACTGATGTATTTGATTTTCCTTATATAAGGGACAGAGCTGCCCGGCTAGGAGTAACCCTTGATCTGGGTGTGGATGGATCAGAACTCAAGTTCATGAGAAGAGGTTTTGCCAACTCCGCAGTAATAAAGGGACTTATACACGTTGACTTATACCCTAGTATGCGCCGTTACTTACAACTGGACCGTTACACCTTGGAAAGAGTTTACCTAGAGATCTTCGATGAAGAGAAGAAGGATATCAATGGGGATGAAATCCACAGTTGTTGGGTAGACGATGGTGACAAATTAGAGGAACTATTCGAATACTCCTTGGAAGATGCAGTGGCAGTGACTAAAATTGGAGAGGAAATGTTACCATTGAGTATGGCCCTGACCCGTCTGGTGGGACAACCACTTTTCGATGTGACTCGGATGGCCACAGGTCAACAGGTTGAATGGTATCTTATAAGGAAAGCTTATGAATATGGAGATATAGTTCCTAATAAGCCATCTAACGCCCGAATATCTAATAGAAAAAGGATTGAAGGTGGTTATGTTAAAGATCCAGTTAAAGGATTGCATGAAAATATCGTCTATTTTGATTTCCGTAGTTTATATCCCAGTATCATTATTTCGAGAAATGTTTCCCCTGATACTCTGATTGATGAATGTGATGAAGATGATTGTTACATCGCCCCAGAGGTTGGTTTTAAATTCTTAAAAAACCCCATAGGTTTTGTTCCATCAGTTATAGGCAATGTTTTAGGGGAGAGAGTGAAAATAAAAACCAGAATGAAAGAATCAACCGATCCTAGAGAGCAGCATGTACTGGATGTACAGCAAGAGGCTTTGAAAAGATTAGCAAACTCTATGTACGGAGTTTATGGTTTTATCCGATTTAGATGGTATTGTTTAGAATGTGCAGATTCCATCACAGCATGGGGAAGAGATTTCATCAAAAAGACCATGAAAAAAGCCGAAAAAAAAGGTTTTAAGCCGATTTATGCAGATACTGATGGATTCTATGCTACATATGATCCATCGATGGAATAATTTTCTGCAATACTAAAATTGATAATCAAAAACGAGCTGATTAAATGAAAACAAATGATCATCCCCTTAATATTATCCGTTTTGACCCAAATCATAGCCCAAAAAATTTTAATGAGCTTATAGATGCTTATTTAGAACTATTCAATAAAAAAGATAATCTCAAGTATCTTTCATTAAGTAATATGCCCTTTGATTCTAAAACCATAGCAACCTTCCTAAAAAACGCTCCGATGGAAGAAGTAGAGTATTATGTAGCACTTTCCCCTGATGACGAGATAATTGGTATAGCTGCTTTTGAAAGTTATCTTATAAAAGGATTTCATATTATAGGGATTGTTGTTGATGATAAATACCGTTTTAAAGGTTTAGGAAAAGCTTTAATAAATAAAGGTATTGAAATCGCTCGTAAAAAAGGTTTTAAAGCAATTGATATTTCTGTTTTTGCAGATAATAAATCCATGCTCATATTACTCCTTAAAATGGATTTCAAACCCATTAAAATCGAAAACCATGCACGTTATGATGGTGAAGATCTAATAAATTTGAAAAGATATCTGTAATGATCATTACTCAGATGATAAAATGGCTTGGCAGGAATGTTTAAGGACGGATCCTATAGAAATCCTTTTTTCTTCTAAGAATAATGCTATAAATTATTATACTAAACGAGACCTCTTAGATGAAAAAGTTACATCAGTGAATAAATTATGGGACTTGCCAGAAGTGGAAAAAATTCTACGCAACCAACAAGAAGATGGTTCATGGCAATATCCTAGTGGAAAAGATAAAATCCGTTCAAAGGAAAATTACAATCAATTGGAAACTTACCGGATTTTAATGTATCTAGTTGAGAAATACGGACTAAACAAAGAACATGAAGCTATCAAAAAAGCAGCTGAATTCCTATTTAAATTTCAAACAGATGAAGGAGATTTCAGAGGAATATACAACAATCAGTATGCCACAACATATTCCCCCGCCATCATGGAGCTTTTGATCAAATCAGGGTATGAAAATGATCATCATATAGTGAAAGGATTTGAATGGCTTTTATCAATCCGTCAAAATGACGGTGGTTGGACCATACCATTCAGAACGGTTGGAAAAAATTTAAAAGATGCTTTAAATGATCCTATACCCATCGCTCCTGATAAATCCAAACCATCATCACATCTTGTTACTGGCATGGTGCTTAGAGCCTTCGCAGCACACCCTGAATATCATAAATCTATTGAAGTAAAAAAAGCAAGTAAATTATTAATTTCCCGTTTCTTTAAAGCGGATAAATATCCTGACCGAAAAGTAAAGGAATTTTGGGAAAGAGTATCTTACCCTTTCTGGTTCACGGATATTATCAGTGCCCTGGATTCCTTATCTTATCTTGGATTTAATACTGAAAATCCCCATATTCAAGAAGGATTGGACTTTTTAAATAAGAGACAAGCCAAAAATGGACTTTTTGACTTACATATTGTAAGGGGCAGTGATAAAGACACTAAATATTGGATTTGTTTAGCGATTTGTAGATTGTTCAAATATTATTATTCTTAATTATAAATATTAAATAAAAAAGGCCAATAAAGTTTATAATAATTAAATTTGATGATAAAATGCCAAAGGATATAAAAGAACAGTTCAACCAGAATGCAGAATTATATGATAGTCAGAGAAGGTTAATCATTCCCTGTCTGGATGAACTCTATAATATTATGGCTGAACAGGCCCATAGTGATCTTCTAAGGCCTAAAATTCTGGATTTAGGAGCGGGTACTGGATTGCTTACTAAGCATATTTTCGATAGATACGGGAATGCAGAATTTACTTTAGTAGATCTTTCAGAGGAAATGCTTAAAATTGCCGAGGAAAGGTTCGTTGACAGGACTAATTTCAAATATATAATTGGAGATTATATTAAATACGATTTTAAGGGCAAATATGATATTATATGTTCATCATTATCCATTCATCATCTGAAACACCAGGATATAAAATTTTTATACGGAAAAATATACCAAATGCTAAATAAAGACGGTGTTTTTTTAAACGCTGACCAGGTATTGGGTCCTAGCCAGAGTAATGAAGAGAAATATCAGAAAAATTGGCATGAAAAAATTGACGACAAATCACTGCAAGAAGAGGAAAAAGAATTAATCTTAGAACGAATGAAACTGGATAATCCAGCCACTTTAGATGATAATCTTAAATGGCTTAAAAAAATCGGTTTTGTTGATGTGGATGTTTACTATAAATACTACAATTTCGTGGTACTTTATGGTAAAAGAATCTAAATGTGAATTTATCGATTTAAAATTATGTTAAGTGTTTTTTATGGATTTAAACCAAAAAATAAAGGAATTAGCTCAAAATAAAGGGGCGGACTTTTACGGAGTGGCTGATCTATACTATGGTCGAAACTTCATTAAAGAACAAGGAGGAGAAGAAATAGCATCCTACCCAATAGCCATCTCATTAGGCATAAGGATTATGGATAGTATTGTAGACCAGCTTTCCGATAGAGAAGAACGTTCCGTGGCTGTGAACTATCGTCATCATGGTTATGAAATAATCAACCAACGATTAGATCTCTTATCATCCCAGATAAGTAGTTATATCCAGAGTAAGAGCTACAGTGCCCTACCAATACCTGCTTCAGAACGATATGATGATGAAAGGATATGTGCTGTTATATCACATAAATTAGCCGCTAATCTGGCGGGTCATGGTTGGATTGGGAAAAGCTGTATGTTGATAACACCAGAATCAGGCCCCAGAGTCCGCTGGACTACTATACTCACCAACGCACCCCTACCAGCAACTGGAACATCTGTTCCCCAAAATTGTGGTGAATGTAGTGAGTGTGTGGATATTTGTCCTGTATCTGCATTTACAGGAGTAACTTTTAAGGAAGATGAACCTCGGGAAGTCCGTTATGATGCCCGGAAATGCGAAAAATATCTTCTGAAAGAGGCTGAATGGGGAGTCTGTGGTTTATGTGTTTATATCTGTCCATATGGGAGAAATAAAAAAATTAAGTAAATAGATTTTATTGATATGTTTCTCCGCATATAATGTTATCAATGTCTTTTCTAGACCTTGAAGCAGGATTTTCATCTGCATAGCCCACTGTAAACATCGCTGGCACCCTAATATCTTTTGGAATTTTTAGTATTTCTTTAACTTTTCCTTCATCATAGGCTCCCAACCAGCAGGTACCTAATCCTATTTCTGTAGCTTCTAATATCATGAAAGAAACTGCTATAGATAAATCAACGGTATATGCATATTGACCACAGGGCATGATCCTTTCTGATTCAGTTGAACATGCTACAATGGTTACTGGCGCTTGTTCAACGAATTTCTGGCCATTTGCTGCTTCTACAAGTTTTTTTCTCCTTTGAGGATCTTTAACCACTATGAACTTCCATTCTTGCCTGTTTGCAGCTGATGGTGCCATTCGTGCTGATTCTAATATTTTCTCCAGCTTTTCATTTTCAATTTCGGTGTTTTTGTATTTTCTAATACTTCTTCTATTTTTTATCGCTTCAAAAACGTCCATATGATTCTCCCGTTTAGAGTTTATAAAAAAATAATTAATTAAAATTAAAAAATAAAAATTTATATTGAAATGAAATAATCGATTTATTCGGCGTCCATCATTTCGCCGTATTCTATTTCTATTTCGCAGCCTTTTGGACCGCAGCAAAAGTGTTGTAAGTCAAATTTAGCTTGCATATTTTCACCTCTTTATTGTATACCTTATAGATGATACTAATCCTATTTATATTAAGTATAGTCAATAAAGTTATATACTAACCTTTTGTATACTAACTATCATAGTATATATATTTTGAGTGGTTTTTTATGGCTAAAAAAAAAGATTATTGCTATGCTGTCGAAGCAGCGCTTGATGAACTAGGAGGAAAATGGAAACCATTGATTTTATGGGTATTAATTGATGGAAAATTACGATTCAATGAGATTAATAAACTTCTACCATCAATTACCCAGCGGATGTTAACCAAACAGCTACGTGAAATGGAAAAAGATAACTTAATTAATAGAAAGGTTTACGCAGAAGTGCCTCCAAAAGTAGAATACTCACTAACCCCTAAAGGATACTCAGTAATTCCCATATTAGAGGCACTATGTGATTGGGGAGAAAAATATTGTATCTGATTATTTTAAAAAAGAATCAAGATTTATATCATTATATTAACTCTGGTATTGTTTGGCTATTTTTGCAGCAAAAACACCAGCACCAAAACCATTATCTATATTGACCACGGCAATGCCTGGTGCACATGATTGGAGCATAGTAAAAAGAGCGGTTTTTCCACCTTTACCCACACCATACCCCACAGACGTAGGGACTCCCACAACTGGCACATCTACCAGACCGGCGACTACGGAAGGCAATGCCCCTTCCATTCCCGCTATCACTATTAAAACTTTGACATCTTCTTCGATCATATCTCTTATGTGTGAAAATAGTCTATGTATACCAGCTACTCCCACATCATAAGCTGTTAAAGCTTTACAACCCATCTCTTCAGCAGTGATTCGTGCTTCTTCAGCAACTGGGATATCAGATGTTCCGGCAGTTATGATTCCGATTTTTACTGTTTTTTCTATTTCACCAGATTTTATGAGTAATATTTTTGCCTTTTTATTATATTCCACCTTAAATTCATCAGGTAAATTTAGATATCCTTTTATTGAATTATATTTCTCATTATCCAGTCTGGTAACCATAACCCGTCCATTATCAAGTGAAGCCCTTATTATCTTAATGATATCCTCGTTTTCCTTATTTTCTGCAAATATGACTTCTGGGATTCCCGTTCTTAGATCACGGCACATATCTAACTTGGCAAAATCCTCAATTTCTTTTATTTGCAGGGTTTTTAGATTCTTCTCCGCCTCATCTAAGGTTATTTTACCATCCATCAGTTTTTGTAGAATTTCCTTCATGATCATCACTTAACAAATATACTATATATAAGACTGAAATATTAAAAGAACCTTATATAATTTTCACAGAATAATGAACTTTATAATTAATCATCTTTTATGATATTAATTTTATTTTATTGAAGTATTTGAGGTGCAATTTTGGTAAATGCCAGATTATTAGTCCAGGGAATAGTTCAGGGAGTAGGTTTTAGACCCACCGTTTATAGATTAGCCATGGGAATGGGACTTAAGGGTTATGTAAGGAATCTGGGTAATATTGTTGAAATCGTGCTTCAAGGAAACCGAAAAGATATTAAAGGCTTTGTTAAAAATTTAAAAACCAAAAAACCACCCATTTCTAAAATTAACTCTATTGAAATAGAATGGCTGCCTTCTGAAGATTTAAAAGATTTTAAAATTTTGGAAAGCTCATCTGATTTTTCTGGTTCATCTGTTATACCACCTGATGTAGCTTTATGTGATAATTGTCTAAATGAAGTTTGTGACCAGGATGATAGAAGGTATAAGTATCCTTTCACCGCCTGCACTGACTGCGGGCCTCGTTTTACTGTGATAAATTCCGTTCCTTATGATCGGGAAAGGACTTCTATGGATGAGTTTCCTCTCTGTCCGGATTGTCTTAGTGAGTATAAGAATCCTTTTGATCGTCGTTATCATGCTGAAGCAACTTGCTGTCCAGTTTGTGGTCCTTCCGTGTTTTTATACCAGGATGAAGTTCTGGATATTGAAGACCCCATTAGAGAGGCTGCTGAACTGATTGATGAAGGTAATATTCTAGCGGTGAAAGGAATTGGCGGTACTCATCTTGTATCGCGTACCACAGCAGATGATAGTGTATTTAAGCTTAGAAAACGTTTAGGGAGATTTAATCAACCATTCGCTTGTATGTCTCCTAATGTGGAAACAATCAAATCATTTGCTACCGTTTCAGATAGGGAAGAGGAGATTTTACTATCCAGAAGTAGGCCCATTGTTGTTTTAAATAAGAATAAGGATTATTTTTTATCTACCCATGTATCTCCTCAACTACATAATCTGGGAATTATGCTCCCCTATTCAGCATTACATCATATGCTATTTGAATACTCTAAAGAACCAGCTTATATTATGACTTCTGCTAACATGCCTGGCGAACCCATGCTCATCAATAACCAGGAGATCATCGATAAACTGGAGGGGGTTGCAGATTATTATCTTCTGCATGATCGTAATATAGTGAATCGCTGCGATGATTCTGTGGTCAGATTTAGAGGAGATGATATGGCTTTTATTAGACGATCCAGGGGATATGTACCTGAACCATATGATTTCTCCATGTTTGAAGAAAATTTGAATGTTCTGGCCCTGGGCCCGGAGATCGATGTGACATTCTCTATACTAAAAGAGGGTAAATGCTACTTATCCCAACATATAGGAGATACTACCAAATATGAGACCTTTAAATATCTTAAAAAAGCTATAAAATATTTAATGGGCATAACTAAGACTAGTTCGGTGGATGTTGTGGCTTGTGATTTACATCCTCAATTTTTTACCACTAAACTGGCAGAAGAATTAGGGGCAAAATTCAATTGTCATGTACTGGGAGTTCAACACCATCATGCCCATGCAGCTTCCCTGGCTGTGGATAACCATGCTGATGAGATAATATGTATCGCTGCCGATGGAGTCGGTTATGGTGATGATGGCACAGCTTGGGGTGGTGAAATATTACATTATCAAGGAGCTGAATATAAAAGAACTGCGAGTTTAATGCCTCAAAAAATGGTAGGTGGAGATATAACCACTAAATATCCCATTAGAATGGTTATGAGTATGCTTTATGACCATTATCCCCTAGAAGAATTATTGGATTTAATGAAAAATGATTATTCTTCTTATTTTAAGCATGGACAAGAGGAAGTTGACCTGGTGGCACAACAGATTCAGAAAGGATTTAACCTGACTGAAACAACTAGTACAGGACGGTTGTTGGATGCTATCTCAACTATGCTCCATATATGTGGATTGCGAACATATGAAGGCGAGTGCGCCATGAAACTTGAATCAGTAGCTTATGAAGGGGAAGATAACTTGGAAATTCCAGTAAAAATTAAAAAATTTGATGGCAGAGATGTTTTAAATACATCATCCATAATTTTATCTGTTTTAGATAAGATTGAAGCTGGTGAAGATGTTCGGGACATCGCCCGGGCTGGTCAAAAAGTTGTTTCCCTAGGACTGGCAGATTTAGCTGTTAAAACTGCAGATAGAACCGGAGTAGAAATTATAGGCGGTTCAGGTGGAGTTTTTTATAATGAAGCCATAAGTATGGACATTAAAAAAAGGGTGGAGTCTACTGGTTATCGTTTCATCCAACATAAGAATAGCTGTGCTGGAGATGGGTCGGTTTCTATGGGACAGGCCGCAGTAGCTGCTTTAAAATATGGAGATTTAATCTGAAGATAGTTAGGACGTCTCTTATAATAATAGAGAACACTTTTATTATCCTATGAGTTCTTCATCAGATACTACGGGTAAGTTTAAGGAACGTTTCTTTAAAGCTCTTTTCCTATCTTTCAATTTTTTTAGCAAGTCTTTTGCATGGTCCATGGCTTGATCATATTCATCGATGAGATTCTCCAGATCTTCTTCTACTGATTCTCCCATTCTTGATCTTTCTTCCAGTCTCTGTAATTCCTGGGATTGATGGCCAGGTACTTTTACCCTGATTATTCCCTGGCTGATGAATATCTGAAATTCGATATCTCGAGATATTCCATAATATTTTCTAGGTCTTCCCCTTTCAATCTTCTTGAAATTAGAATTCAGTAATCCTACTTCTTCCATAGCTCGTAAATGTTCTATTATGGCCTTTTGACCGACTTCTAATTCCCGAGATATCTGACTTACAAAACGGGGCTCATCTCTGAGGAAATCCAGTATTTCTCTTCGGGTTTTACATCCCATCACATCTAATATTTCTTCTAAATCCATTTATCATCACTTAGATTATTTTAAATGATATATTCCTATTATGGTCAGATTTTTAACTAATTTATTCTGTATTTAAATAATTATTATTCGAAAGGTTTATATAACCTTTAGTAACTATAATACCTTAGGGTTTATATAACTTTTGGTAACTATAATATTGATATCCTAGAAAAAAGTTTATATAACCTATAGTAACTAAATTGATAAAAAGTTACCCACTATCTATCCACTGGAAAGGTGAATGAATGACTGACACCAAAGAATTAAAACAACTAAAAGAGGAATTAAAAGATTTACAGTCAGAAATTCGCGAAAAAAATTCTCAAAAAGAAGAATATGACCAGGAGCTTGGAAAAAAAGAAAAAATCATCAAAGAACAGGAAGAAAAGCTAGATGATTATTATTCACAGCTTCAACGACTACAAGCTGATTTCGAGAATTATAAAAAGAGATCAGAAAAAGATCTAAGCGAATACATAAGATACGCAAATGAAAATTTAATTTTAAAAATATTAGAAACTTATGAAGATTTAGGAAGAGCACTGAACTCCGGAAAATCCCAGGATCTACAGGAAGGTGTGGAATTAATTTATAAAAACCTAAAAAATATCCTAGAAGCAGAAGGCCTCCAGGAAATATGCGTAGAAGGAGAAAAATTCGATCCCTTCAAACATGAAGCATTAATGGTAGAAGATAACAATGAATTTGAAAACGGAACCATTATAGAAGAACTTGGAAAAGGATACACTCTGGACTCCAAGGTAATAAAGTATTCAAAAGTTAAAGTTTGCAAAAAAAGGTGATAATTATGGCTAAAAAAGAAAAAATAATTGGCATAGATTTAGGAACAAGTAACTCTGCAGCAGCAGCACTAATCGGTGGAAAACCAACCATCATACCCAGTGCAGAAGGAGCCACCCAGTATGGTAAATCATTCCCCAGCTACGTGGCCTTCACCGAAGACGGTCAAAAATTAGTAGGAGAACCAGCCCGAAGACAGGCAGTAACCAACCCAGAACACACCATAACCGCCATTAAAAGGCATATGGGAACTAATTATAAAGTAGATGTAAAGGGTAAACAATACACTCCCCAGGAGATATCCGCCTTCATCCTGCAAAAAATAA
>JAJFTX010000127.1 GCA_021372715.1 Methanobacterium sp.
TTTTTTTATTATTTTTTTTTAAAAATTCATGGGGGTATCCTTGGTGTATGTGAATATGGATAAAGAATTCGTAAAGGATATAGAAACTACCCAAGATATTTTAATACCTAAAGATCCCCTAGAGAGAGTAATAGGCCATGAAGACATTATAGAATTCGTTAAAATAGCTGCTAAACAACGAAGAAATCTACTTCTAGTGGGCCCACCAGGTATAGGAAAATCACTCATTGCCCAGGCAATATCCTTCCATCTGGGAAAATCTAATGAGGAAATAAACGTAGTACATAACCCTGAAAGACCTGAAAGACCCTTTGTAGAGATTAAAACTAGAAAAGAGATAGACAATGAGATAAGGGATCTGCAAATGGCTGAAGGTGAAATCGTAGATCCTCAAGATGTTCCAGTAGCAGTAGCCGAACGATTGGGTTTCAGATGCGTTCACTGCGGAAGTTACAATAATGCCTACCATAGCATATGCTCTCGATGTGGTGGGGACAAATACTCACACATAAACGCCCGAAGAAAACACCTGGGCGATCTGCTGGGAATGTTTGAAATGAATGATGATCCAGTTAATTATCCCCAGGAAAGAGTGACCACTACCCGCATATTGAATGATAGGGAAGAAGTGGTGATCTATGAACGGGTGGATGGTGAAACCATCAAGGTACTGGATCAGCATGCTCTGGAAAAAAGAAGGGAGATCGTTGAGGAAAAACCTAAAAACGTGTTGATCCCACTGGAAAGGAAGATGTTCATCCAAGCTACTGGCGCCAGTGAAACTGAACTCTTGGGAGATGTGAGGCATGACCCATACGGCGGACATCCTGAACTAGGAACTCATCCCTATGAAAGAGTAATACCCGGAGCGGTTCACGAGGCACATGAAGGAGTTCTTTTCATAGATGAAATAGTGCACATAGCCAATCTGCAGCGATACATTCTCAGTGCCATGCAGGACAAGTATTTCCCCATAATGGGTAGAAACCCCCAGAGCGCGGGAAGTTCGGTTAAGATAGAAGATGTTCCCTGTGACTTCATCTTCGTAGGAGCCTGCAATATCAGGGATATCAAATATATATTACCACCCCTACGCTCTAGAATACAGGGAGAGGGATATGAAATCCTAATGAGAACCACCATGCCGGACACTGAGGAAAATCAGGCAAAAATAGCCCAATTCATGGCTCAGGAAATAAAATTAGATGGGAAAATACCACATGCCAAAATATCAGCAGTAAAAATACTTTTAGATGAAGCTAGACGCAGAGCGAAAGTAATAGATGAAAAAAGAAATGCTTTAACCCTAAGACTTAGAGATTTAGGGGGAGTGATCCGTATGGCAGGGGATATGGCAGTTATGAATGATGAGTTATTAATAGAAGATAAACACATGCGATTCGCTATAAAAAATGCTAAATCAGTGGAAGATCAAATATTAAGCCGTTATAATTCCTTTGAAAATGCCATGCAAAGAGACTTAGTCAGTTCCCAAAATCCAAGCAATGGGAAAAATGAGCATCCCAATGAAAATGTGGATCGTAGTTACCTGTAAATTTTTTAATTTCTAATTTTTTTTATTCTTTCATAAATCTAAGTTGATATATTTTTTTTAATAAAATTTAGTATGATCTTATATTTTATTGAATAATTTAATATTAAAATCACTTCCATTTTTCTTAATGAGTCTCCCAAAATACCAGAATATAAATATAAGTCCTGAAAATATTATATCTAGGAAAACTTAATTCATCTATCATAAGGATAACCTGAACCAATTGGGAGAAGAGTAGATTTGCAAAATATAATTGCCGGTGAAGAATACATCAACCGGAAAAATATCCTGGATGTGTATGATTTTCCAGAGATATTAGAGGACTATCTTTTTGAATTAGAAATAAGGAATTACTCCTTAAATACCATTAAGACCTATAAATCCATAATCAATAATTTCTATAAATTCTTAAAGGAAGAAAAGGAAATCCATGATGAAAAAATGATTCTAAGATCATTTAAGAAGTATATTGGATTTCTTAAAAGGGATAAAAAAGTATCGCAGAACTACATTTACTTGGTCACCGTTGTATTAAAGAAATTCTTCGAATTCGCAGGTATAGGAGTTCTTAAAGATGTTAAAACACCCAAAAGAACTAAATCTTTGCCTAAATCGTTAAATGAGAATGAAGTAAGACGTTTAATTAATGCCTTGGATGATTACCAGACCATCGACCCACCTACAGCCTATGTAGAATTCTTAAGAAGACGTAATAAATTAATCCTAGCCCTACTATATTCATCAGGCTTAAGAGTCTCAGAACTGGTCACCCTCCAGATCGATAGTGTGGATCTTCATGAAAGAACCATAAGGATCAGAGGGAAAGGGGAAAAAGACAGACTAGTTCTATTCGATGATAATACCAAGAAAATGATTGATGATTATCTGGCCCAGAGGGATGATGAAAGTGAATATCTCTTCATCAATCGTTACCATCAACACCTGACACCCCGTTACGTGCAGATGATGATCAAAGACTATGCCCGGGGTGCCGTAATAAAAAAGAAGGTCACTCCCCACATCCTAAGGCATTCATTTGCCACCCATCTTTTAAAAAATGGAGTGGATATTCGGGCTATACAACAGCTTCTAGGACATTCTAACCTATCCACAACCCAAATATATACTAGTGTGGATATGAAAACACTTAAAAATGTATACGACCAGGCCAAGTTAGTTTAATACGACCAATTTACCTTAATTATTTTTTTATTAGTGAATCCGCAATGAAGTACTTCAGCAAAGAATTTTACAAGGATATTGTAAACGATCATGCCCTTAAATTCATCATACTCCTAGGCATAGTGAGTCTTTTGGGAGATATGACTTATGAAGGAGCTCGCAGCATTACTGGGCCATATCTTGCTATTTTAGGTGCCAGTGCAGTGGTCGTTGGATTCGTTTCTGGGTTCGGTGAATTATTAGGTTATGGTTTACGATTTTTCTCTGGATATCTTACCGATCGAACCCATAGATATTGGGCAATCACCATAACCGGCTACTTGATAAATCTAATGGCAGTACCCCTACTGGCCCTGGCCGGAAGTTGGGAGATAGCCGCTGCATTGATAATCTTAGAAAGAGTGGGAAAGGGTATTCGAGTGCCCTCCAGAGATGTGATGTTATCCCATGCCACCAGTCAGGTGGGTCATGGTTGGGGGTTTGGATTGCACGAGGCTCTGGATCAGATAGGGGCAATAATGGGTCCTTTAATAGTTTCATTGGTGTTGTTTTTCCAGGGAAGCTATCAGATAGGATTCGCTTTCCTATTAATACCTGCAGTTTTAGCGATATTTGTGCTATTATTATCAAGGTTTATGTACCCACATCCCCATGACTTAGAAGTAGAGATTCCTCAATTAGATACTAAGGGATTTAAAAGAATATACTGGATTTACATTGTGGCAGTGGCTTTGATTGCAGTGGGATTTGCTGATTTTCCCCTGGTGGCTTATCATTTCCAACAAACAGCACTGGTTTCTCCAGCCATGATACCTATCTTTTATGCGGTGGCCATGGGTGTGGATGCAATGGCAGCGCTGCTATTTGGTAAATTATTTGATAAAATAGGAATATCAATCATGATGCTGGTAGCATTAATATCATCTTTATTTGCGCCATTGGTGTTTTTAGGAGGATTTTATATGGCATTTTTAGGTATGGCTTTATGGGGGGTTAGTTTAGGAGCTCAGGAATCTATAATGAGATCCTCTGTAGCTGTGATGTCTACGGTTGAACGACGAGGTTCCGCCTATGGAATCTTCAACACCATATATGGAATTTCCTGGTTTGCCGGGAGTTTAACTCTGGGAATATTGTATGGGATATCATTAAATTATCTGGTAATTTTTTCCATGGTATTTCCTCTTCTCTCAATCCCTCTATTTATCTTAATAATTAAAAATGGTAATAAATAAACAATATGATATGTGTTTTTGGTAGGTAGTTTTTGATGAGAGAATTCGAAAAACCCATTATTGTCAGCAGTAAATGCATTGAATTTGAACCCTGTCGTTACAATGCACTGATCATCAGTAGTAAAGTAGTGGAGAATCTGAAAGGATATGCGATATTTAATCCTGTATGTCCTGAAGTGGGGGTAGGATTGGGCATCCCTAGGGATCCGGTGAGATTGGTAAAGGATAATGGGAATACACAGCTATTACAACCTGCCACTGGATCTGATCTCACCAGGAAAATGATTGATTTTTCAGATGAATTTTTATCAAATTTAAATGATGTTGACGGGTTTATTCTTAAAAATAGATCTCCTTCCTGCGGTTTTAAGAATGTTAAGCGTTACTATGGGTTGAATAATGCGGGTGCAGTTAGGGATGGTGTGGGTTTATTTGCACAGATGGTTAAAAATCGATATTCTTATCTTCCACTGGAAGATGAGGGACGGCTTAGAAATCTGACTATCAGAGAAAATTTTTTAACCAAGATATTTACACTGGCTGAATTCCGTAAAATCAATAAAGAAGGTTCTTTTTCAGATATGATAGATTTCCATTCCAGAAATAAGTTTTTATTACTTTCCTTCAACCAGGAAATTGCGAGGAAGATGGGTAAATCACTTTCCGATGGTAAAAAACATCTAGAAAGTGTTAAGAAGGAGTATGGTGAATTTTTAGTTCATTTACTTTCAAGGAATCCTAAAGTTACCTCCAATATTAATGTCTTGATGCATGCGTTTGGATATTTTTCCAATGAATTATCATCAGCAGAAAAATCTTTCTTTTTAGATAATCTTAAGAGATATAGGGAGGGACGTATCCCTCTCTTGGTAAATATAAACTTACTTAAATTTTGGATCCTTCGATTTAATGAGGAGTATCTGGATAAACAGACTTTTTTCCAACCTTATCCTGAGAATATGATGCAAATCACCTTCATATATGATAAGATGGGATAAATAAAGGGTTAAATTGATATTTGATTTATCATATCTTTTTTTAATTTTCATATACAGGATAAAATGTATATGTTTTATATAATATCTGAACCTAATAATTAAAGGAAAATAATAAAAAGTATTTTTATAGACTTAAAAGCTTTTTTTATTTATTTAAACTTTAATATGGGTTTAACGGATAAAAAGCGTTATGGAAACTTAATTTGTATCATTTAATAGGATAGGAGGGACTATAAATGGAAATAACCATCAATAACTATTTTGAAAAAAGGGAAAGTTTATTCAAATGGCGTTCTAACACTTCTCTGATAAATAAAGTTGTCTTAGCATTTTTAGTCGCATGTTTCACTGGTATTATGGCACAAATTGTTATACCCCTGCCCTGGACTCCGGTACCGGTTACCGGACAAACTTTCGCGGTTTTAATGGCTGGTATATTGTTGGGAAGATATTGGGGTGGCATAAGCCAAGCCTTATATGTGGCTGTGGGTTTGTTGGGTGTTCCCTGGTTTGCTGGTATGACCGGGGGTTTCATGGTTCTATTCAGTGCAAACGCAGGTTATCTAATTGGATTTATATTAGCGGCACTTTTCTTAGGTTACTTCACTGATAAATATTTAGAGTCTCGTAGATTCCTTCCCATGATGGGGTTAATGCTTATTGCCAATTTTATATTAATATATGTGCCTGGGTTAATTCAGCTGGGAATCTGGAGCCAATCAGTAACCGGAACAATGCCAGGATTATGGAATCTACTTATAATGGGTTTTATACCCTTTATTGTAGGTGATCTGTTCAAGATTGGAGGTGCAGCTGCATTAACTAAAGCTATAACTCCAAAAAAAGCCAATAATGGGGAAGAAGTTGGAAGATCAAAGTATTGGGTTTTCTGATGTAATTAAAATCAGAGCCCATCATCTTTTATGCATACAGGGATTTCAAGGGTATGGTTACAGCCCGGAATTTCAGATTAACCTGGA
Organism: Methanobacterium sp.; assembly: GCA_021372715.1. Classification (GTDB taxonomy): domain Archaea; phylum Methanobacteriota; class Methanobacteria; order Methanobacteriales; family Methanobacteriaceae; genus Methanobacterium_A. The sequence continues at coordinate 5,951 of JAJFTX010000127.1, forward strand.
AAAAGTCATTAAATTCTTAAAAAACCATCCTAATTCTTGTCTGAAAGTTGTAGCAGAGGCTGATGTGATCTGTGAAAGCTGCCCTAATCTTGAGGGAGGATGCTGTAACCGTTATTTACATTCCAATTCCATACAAAGCATGGATATTCAGGTTCTGAAAAAACTAGGCATAGCAGATGGTCATATTGAACAGGTCGGAAGTTTATTTTCTCAGGTAAAAGATGCATTAAACAAGGTAGAAGATGTGAAAGATATCTGTGGCAATTGTTCCTGGAAGGATAAATGTTTATGGTATTTATCATTGGGATTATAAGGATTACTAATCAATAAAATTATTAAATTCTTTTTTTATGTGAAATTTCTGTATCTAAAAAAATTTAAGATTTCAGATACAATTATTATTATGGCACTTTCGTCTGATAACTAAAAATTCAAGGATGTAATATATGAACAGAAAAGTAATAATTCTAATATTCCTTATTTTGATTATTTCAGTTACCTTCATATGGTCGGAATATACCAAAAATCAAACAATAAAACTGGATGCAGTAGAAGTAAGGGAATATCAGGGACAAAAACTCTCCTCAGTTAATGATTTCCGTGAAAATTCTATTAAAGGCCCCCAGTATATAAATTCTACAAATTATCGTCTGGAAGTCACGGGAATGGTTGAAAATCCTCGTAATTACACTTATTATGAGATTATAAACCGACAAAACTATGAAAAAGTAATTACATTACATTGTGTGGAAGGTTGGGATGCCACTATCCTCTGGAAAGGAATATTAATTTACGATCTTATTAAAGATTCTAAACCACTTAATGGTTCTAATACTGTGATATTTTATGCTTATGATAATTATACGACCTCAGTTCCCCTGGATTATCTTCAGAACAACCAGATACTCATGGCCTTTAAGATGAACAATGCCACTCTACCTCCAGAGCGTGGCTACCCTTTCCAACTGGTTGCAGAGAGTAAATGGGGATATAAGTGGATTAAATGGATTACTAAAATTGAGATCACCAGCAACAGCAATTATCAGGGTTACTGGGAAAGCAGAGGGTACTCTGATAGTGGTGATTTAGATGATAATTATCTAAAATGAAGATCTACATGGATAAAAGAACATTTAAAAAATTGGTGCATTTCATCCTTATTATCCTAGTAATTATGGTTATTATCTCCGGACTGGGCATATCATATTACCAGATAATCGATACAATAACTCTTGGCCTTTTAGGTAAGGATTTAGCATTTAAAATTCATACCCTTATATTTATCCCTTTTTTAATAATTTTATTAATTCATTCTTTTATGTCCTGGATTTTAGAGGAATAAAACATTATAGAATAAATTGAATAAATAAAAATTATAGGTTCTCCAGACACTCATCCCTCAATATCTTAGCGTCTTCATTAGCCGGGTTAATCATCAAAGCCTTGTTAAAACTTTCCATAGCCTCTTCGAAACATCCCATTTCAATAAAAGCTACACCCATATTACTTAATATTATATCATTAGTAGGATCAAGGGTTAATGCTTCCTTATAACAATCAGCGGCTTCATCAAATCGTGATAATTCCATTAAAGCATTACCTTTACGATTCCAGGTGGAGGCATCCACTGCTTCATCCAGACAAAGTTCCAAGCTACGATCATAAGATTCCAATGCTTCATCTGCCCGATCCATTTCTGTTAATATGTTTCCCCGGGCATTCCAAACATCAGGATCATCGGGATTTATCTCCAGTATCTTATCATAACAGGATAGAGCCTGATTGTAAATTCCCAGCATTTCCAGTATAAATCCTCGCCAGTAAAGTATTAAAAGGTTATTGGGATTCAAACTCAATGCTTTATCACTTGCTTTTAAGGCTTCTTGTGCTTTATTAGAATTTAAAAGAGCTATAGCTTTATTATTCCAAATGAAAGCATTTTCTGGGTCATTTTTAAGTGCCTTATCGTAACATTCCAGGGCGTCGTTAAAACGCCCTAATCTAGAGAGGTTATCTCCTTTACGATTCAAAAGGTAGACATCATCGGGATCGAAACGGAGTGCAGCTGAATAACATCGTACAGAATCTTCATATTTCCCAACATCGAACAATATGT
>JAJFTX010000201.1 GCA_021372715.1 Methanobacterium sp.
TAAGGTATGTTGGATATAGATCGAAAAGTCAGTTTGTAAACTGCAAATCTTTAATTTAAATAAAAATATCACTGTCATATCATTACGACTGGTGCCTACGGTCCTCTTAAGAGACTGGCTGAGCCTACTATGAATAGGAGAAACCCAGCACTGGACAGACTGCCTGCTTCGAGGGTTGCTAGGGGAGGAATGATGGTGAGCTACCAATGAACCAATGAGTTAGTATGCAGGCAACATACACATGATCAGTTAAGTATCCACTTTATTGATTAATTTTTAATGTATATTGGTGGGTAAAGCTTTTGACTTATAATTGTAGAATAAACCGAAATAGCTTTGAAACTGTAGGATAATCTATATAAACTGATATCGAACAATACTACAGTAATAACAGGAATTATTAAAGAAAAGCAGCATTGAATATGTAATATCAAGGGAATGAGCTGAATAACTTAGAAAAATTTAGTTTATTTACTCTTCATAGATGCTATTCTACTGGTGGTAATTGTTTTTGCCATTAAAAGATCCACATTTTTATCTTTAGATTTTTCTATAATTGTTTCGATATGTTTAAGTAAATTTTCTAATTCTTCTGGTTTGCATTTACTTACTTTATTAAAAATTTCTTTTGAATCTATTTGGGTTTCCACATGTTTTCTGAATTTCATGAATGAAACACATCCTTATTTTAAATTTATTTATTTATGGAGGTGGTCGAAGCACAGTAGAGATACTGGACTTCGACAGTTTTTTGGCTTAGAAAAAAGGGATTGGGTTTAAGTTGTTATCTTACCCAATTCCATGTATTGTTATATTGTTTTAAAAACATTTAAATTTAATCCAATAATAAGTAAAATTAAAGAATTAAACTACTTTTTATTAACTTTTCATACATAATTATGTGATTATATCAAATCTTAGGAATATATAAGAAACAATAATGTATTTTTTTTATATAATATCATTAAACAAGTAAAGATTTGTTGTGAGTTTTTTATATTATGCAGTTAATTTTATTAGAATAATGGATATTGAATCGTTTCATGTTAAAGTCGTTTAATCCTAAAATCATTTATTTTCCGTTTTGTAGAGGGCAAGATTCAACATCAGTTTTCTTGTGAAGTTATTTAGTCTAGCAATACTATGAATTTTTACAATTACAGACCTGTTGTTGTAGTTAAAAATATATATTAACTTCTTCAAACACTAATAATTAAATTACTTCATTTGAATCATTTCAGCAGAATGTAGGTGTAATAATGATTTCCAATCTAAAAAAAATGACTTTTTCAACGATAATACCTCTTATTATAATTTTAACGCTTCTTTCATTGGGAATTTTAATCCCAATTCTTTCTATGGTAATATTTGGCGCTATTTTGGCATATTATATCCGTTTTATAGCCAAAAAATTCGATCCATATGTTAAATACAATACTTTAGCAGTGTTTTTGGGGATTATTCTTTTTGTAATCCCCATTATTTTGTTATTGTACTTCACCTTCAATCAGTTTTTGCTTATTGCCGAATCCTTTTTCGGTTCTTTAAATCAGGCTGCAGTTGCAGGTAATTCTACAATAAACATGACCCAAATAAACGAAGCAGTGCAGAATCTAAACCTTCCAGGAAATATTTCTCAGAGCATCGAAACTATTATAAAAAATGGAATAACACAATTTTTTTCGTATATAGCAAGTTCTGCAATAGTATTGGTAAGCTCTATTCCATCCCTTGCTGCCCAAATGCTCATATTAATCTTTTCTGTATTCTATTTTGCCAGAGATGGGGATAAAGTCGTTCAATTTATATCGATATAATTCCAGATAAAGATCGGGGGTTTTACCTACAAGTATTTGACAGTGCTGAAGATGTTTTAAAAAGCATCATTGTGGGTAATGCTATTCCAGCAATAATCCTAGGAATACTCTCAGGAATCCTATACTTTTTCCTCGGATACGATTATGCACTTTTATTGGCGATTATAAGTGGAATAGCAATGTTTATACCCATAATTGGGCCATGGATAGTTTATGGTGCCATTGGAATTTTCAGCATACTCATCGGAAATACAATGCAAGGTTTGCTGGTCATTATATTCGGTTGGATAATAGAAACCTCTACAGACTTTTATATTAGGCCCAGAATTGCAGTTCAATACTCTGAAATCCATCCATTGGTATTTTTATTAGGATTCATCTATGGTGCAGTGACTATGGGTATTCCTGGCCTATTTATAGGTCCTTTAATACTTGGAATTACCTATGCTGCATACAAGATATACAGAAAAGAAAAATTGTTATCAAAATAACTAAACAGGATTAATAAATTTTTTAATCAATAGGCCCATCATATATGTAAAAAAGAAAACTTTCTGATGATTATTTGGTATTTTAAGAATATTAAACCCTACTCAATGCCGCACGAGCAGCATTTTGCTCAGCTTCTTTTTTACTTCCACCAGTGCCGGTTCCATACTTTTCACCATTAATCATAGCAGCCATTGTAAATGTTTTATTATGTGGTTTTCCTTCTTCCTTGATTAATTCATAAGTTATAATTAGACAGTCCTGATCGCATAATTGTTTTATTTCAGATTTATAATCATAAAAAAAGACATCTTCATTCTCTATATGGGGTATGACAGTTTCTGAGAGAAATTCTTTAACTTTATCCAGGCCTAAATCAAGATACAATGCTCCAATAAATGATTCAAATACGTCACTAATAACAGAATCTATTTCCCTAAGGGTTAATTCTAGACTAGCACCTAATTTTATATATTGATCCAATCCTAATTCTGTGGAATAGGTATAAAGTGCTTTTTTACACACATAATTAGAACGCATACGTGTTAATTCGCCTTCAGTTAAGTTGGAATCTCTATTATATAAAAATTCAGATACCACTAGATCCAATACTGCATCGCCTAAAAATTCTAATCTTTCATAACATTCACTCAAGCCATTTTCATTGGAATAGGACTCATGAAGAAAGGCAAGCTCATAAAGATGCGTATTAATGGGTTTAATTGAAAATTTTTCTAGTATCTGCATATTATCTAATTATTAATTGATGTTCAATAGTTTTCAATATTTCCATATAAGATTTTCTTGAGTTAGATCCAGAATATGTATAACTACAATAAAAGAGAGTAAAGACCCATTTTTTTAAATTTTTTTTGAAATATAAAGTAATATATTCAATGGTTCAATTTAAATACTTAATTTAAATGGTAGAATTTAGCTAATAATTACAAAAAAAGGGTATTAAGCCTTTTTTATATATATTACAAGGTAATTTATTTTTATAATGTATGTTACTTTTTAAAATTTTTGCTAATATAGTTCTAAATTTTTTCAGTCATTTATTTTTCAAAAGATTTAAAAGATGATTTATAATATGTAAATTATAAACTCCCCTACTTTCAGAATCTAACACAATGAGATATATTAGATTATGATGTAAATGAATACAAGGAATCAAAGTCCAATTAACTTAGGATAACCTATAAAATTATTGAATTCAAGTGATTAATGTGCATATATCAGAGTGGCTAATGATGAGAATAGAAATGCAAAAATTTTACCTACAGGTGGATATTTATGACATTTAGAATGCCAAATTATGAAAAATCTAAATCTGAAAACAATGTCCATAGATCACTTATTTCCTACTTGGCAAAGAGTCTTAGAAAAAATGGATATTTTATCAATACATCTTTAAATAAGTCAAACAGTTATTCAAATAAATATAAAGGGTATAAATTGGATTTATATGCCCGAAAAAACGGAAGAGAAATACTTGTTGAAATAATGGATTGTGAAAATATACGAAATTCAAAAAATCATATTAAGTTAAGAAGATTTGGATTTAAAGATGGAATAAACTATTATATTTTTGTCCCTAAAAAATGCATGTCTG
>JAJFTX010000207.1 GCA_021372715.1 Methanobacterium sp.
ATCAATGGATAAGTTAAGTGAATTAACTAGAACATTCCAAAAACAACTCTTAAGCGGAGATCTAAAAGAATATACTTTAAGACAGTTGTATTACATTGAATTAATCAATAAAAATAAAGGAATTAGTGTTTCAGAATTATCGAAAATCCTCAATGTAAAAAAATCTACGGTCTCAATAGCCGTAAATCAATTAATAGATTTAGGAATAGTAATAAAAACACAATCCAAAACAGATAAAAGATTCTATTTATTAAAACTTACTCCCAAAGGAGAGAATATAATTAATAAGCACATGCAAATTCATAAAAATACAATTAAAAATATTATAGACATTTTAGATACCGAAGAGGTTGATATATTCATCCAAATTGTAAAAAAAATCACAACCACATAAAAACAAAACAAAAAAATAATATTAATGTATAATAGGAGGAAAAAAGATGGGAATGACCATGGCAGAAAAAATACTGGCTAAATCATCAGGAAAAAAAGAAATAACAGCTGGAGAAATAGTAATGGCTAATATAGATGTGGCCATGACTCATGATTTAACCGGACCTTTATCTATAGAATCATTTGAAAAAATAGGGGTGAAAAAAGTTTGGGATCCTGAAAAAATCGTCGTGCTATTTGATCATCAAGTGCCAGCTGATTCCTTAGAAGCTGCAGGAAACCATATCTTCATGCGTAAATTCGTTAAAGAACAAAAAATAACTAACTTTTACGATGTCAGAGAAGGAGTTTGTCATCAAGTGCTTCCAGAGAAGGGACATGTGGTCCCTGGAGAAGTTATAGTAGGATCTGATTCACATACTTGCACTCACGGAGCTTTAGGAGCATTTTCAACAGGAATTGGTTCTACTGATATGGCAATGGTTTTTGCTACCGGTAAACTATGGTTTAAAGTCCCTGAAACTATAAATTTCAAAATTGAAGGAACTTTAGAAGAACATGTATATGCCAAAGATGTGGTTTTAAATATAATAGGAAAAATCGGAGCAGATGGGGCTACATACAAAGCATGCGAATTTTCAGGAGAGGTTACCCAGGGAATGTCTGTATCTGAGAGAATGGTACTTTGTAACATGGCTATTGAGATGGGTGGTAAAACAGGCCTTGTGGAACCCGATGATAAAACCATCAATTATCTAAAAAATCGTACCGATAAACGATATGAGATCCTCAAAACAGATGAAGGTGCAAAATCTCTGGAAATAATGCAAGTCGATGTAAATAATCTTGAACCACAAATTGCCTGCCCACATAATGTGGATAACGTAAAACCAATTTCACAAGTAGAAGGAACACCAATAGATCAGGTATTCCTCGGATCATGTACCAATGGCAGATTAGAAGACCTTCAAATAGCAGCAGAAATAATAAAAGACCACAAAATTTCAGATAAAATACGAATGCTAGTAATACCTGCTTCAAGAGAAGTTTACACTCAAGCAATGGATGAAGGTCTCTTAAGGATCTTTGTCGATAGTGGGGCTTTAGTTTGTAACCCCTGCTGCGGGCCCTGTCTCGGAGGGCATATAGGACTAATAGGTCCGGGAGAAGTAAGTTTATCCACTTCTAACAGGAATTTCTTAGGTCGACAGGGAAGCACTGAAGGAGAAGTTTATCTCAGTTCAGCTGCCGTAGCAGCGATTTCTGCTATATATGGTGAGATAACAGATCCCAGAAGCAAATGAATAGTAATTTAATCTAGGAAATAAATTAAAGAATTTAAATCAGAATAAAGCGATATATAGGTGTTATTATGGATAAGAAGATTGAAGGTAGATCTTGGAAATTTGGAGATGATATAGATACAGATATTATACTGCCCGGAAGGTACTTGGTCCTGACTGATGAGAAAGAACTAGCTAATCATGCTATGGAGGGTTTAGACACCAAATTTTCCGAAAAAGTAAAAAAAGGAGATATCATCATCGCCGGCAAGAACTTCGGATGTGGTTCTTCAAGAGAACATGCTCCCATTGCCCTTAAAGGAGTGGGAATATCGGTGGTAGTGGCCGAGTCATTTGCCCGCATATTTTACCGGAATGCCATAAATGTGGGTTTACCCCTTTTAGAATCAAAAAATATATCAAAAAACATCAAAGAAGGAGATAAATTAGAAATTGACATAAATAAAGGCATATTAAAGGATAAAAACAGTGGAAAGGAATTTGAAGTTACAGGATTGCCCGATTTTATGTTAGAAATTCTGGAAAAGGGTGGTTTAATTAACTATCTTAAAGAAAACCTGGCAGAAATAAAAGACTGAATGGGATTTATAATAAAAATGATTTATTTAATAAATTAGACGAAAAAGGGTGTTAAAATGTATGAAATAGCAGTTATACCTGGAGATGGAATTGGAAAAGAAGTGATGGAAGCCACTTTGCATATACTAGAAGCATCAACTATTGAATTTAATTACAAATTCGCTGAAGCTGGAGATGAATACGCCGAGAAAACAGGGATAGCACTGCCTCAAGAGACTATTGATATTGTTAAGCAATCAAAGGCATGTTTATTTGGAGCGGCTGGTGAAACAGCAGCTGATGTGATTGTGAAGATGAGGCAGGAACTGGATCTTTATGTAAATCTAAGACCAGTGAAATCTTATCCTGGAACTAATTCGATTTTTGATAATCTGGACTTTGTAATTGTCCGGGAAAACACGGAAGGACTTTATATTGGTCGGGAAGAGATTACTGAAGATGGGGCCACGGCCTTGAGAGTAATAACCAAAAAAGCTTCGGAGAGAATTTGTAGATTTGCCTTTGAATATGCTAAAAAAACAGGAAGAGAAAAAGTCACAGCAGTACATAAAGCTAACGTCTTAAAGAAGACTGATGGACTGTTTAAAGATGTATTTTACGAAATTGCCAGGGATTATCCTGAAATGGAATTGGATGACCGTTATGTGGATGCTACGGCTATGTTCTTTATAACCAAGCCAGAGATGTTCGATGTTATAGTCACCACCAATCTATTTGGAGATATATTGTCCGATGAAGGTGCTGGATTGGTAGGGGGATTAGGGCTGATTCCATCGGCCAATATTGGTGAAAAACAGGGATTATTTGAACCAGTTCATGGTTCAGCTCCAGGTCACGCAGG
>JAJFTX010000129.1 GCA_021372715.1 Methanobacterium sp.
TTTTTAGCAAATTATATGTTATTTTTGTCTATTTTCAAATCTTTATTATCTGAATAATCGAATATTAACTTTTTTAAAGGGTTTTTTTCCTTTTTATTTTCCACTTTCTCTAATATGGCTTCATTACGGGGTGGCTGGGGACAGTAATAAACAGTGGGATGTTCAACATATTTCAAGAAGAAGGGGGTTATGGTGTATTGGTCCTGTTCACTGAAAACTAGATGATAATCTTGGGAATTTATAGTTTCTGCAATCTTCTTCTGAGTTATCTCCAGGTCTCTTAGGGATATTTTTTTTACCATTGGTGAAACATATTTTAGGTTTGAATATATGGAACCTTTCAGAGATTTTTCTACTGGAAAAACTTTTAAACTATTTGAAACATTCTTAAGGGGTAGAAAATCCTCATTGGCAGTAGAGGGTACAAATACATCTACTATGTGATTTTGTTGATTAAGATAATCAACATAGCCATAAAGAGCTCTTTTTGCCCCTCCTGATGGTAAATTATGAAAAACTGCGATTCTCATCTATTTCACCATTTGTTCTATTAATCACTGTAATAATATATTCGGATACCAAGGATTAATCTATTTTTTTAATCTAATACCATCGATGGAACCTTTTAATAAAGATTTGAACATTTTCCAATTTCTTTGATAGAACAGTTGATATAAGCTTTCTGTTATGATTTCTTTACAGTAATATCGGATAAATTTCCGATAATATTCTTTTGGGGCGTGTTTTTTCTCGAAAAAAATGCGATTTCGATTATGATAATAAGTTTTAAAATAATCCTTACTGGAAGTTCCATACTTATGCCATATTTTAGATTTAAAAGAATAAATAGATTTATAACCTGCTTCACGGGCATTGAAACTCCAGTCCACATCTTCCCAATACATGAAATATCTTTCATCAAGTAGGCCCACCTTTTCGATCACGTCTCTTTTAATTAATAGGCAGGATCCACCCACGTAATCAAGTTCTATGAGTTTATCAAATTCACCATCGTCTTCTTCCATAAAAGCTACTTCATGGGACTCTCCACGTGATAAATCAATATTCCCCCCTCCAGCAGCTTGTATAACCTTTTTATCATTATATAAATATGTTTTAGGACCTACTATTCCTGTGTTATCATCAGAATTAGCAGTTTTAATTAGTTCAGTTAAAAATTGAGAATCCACCACGGTATCATTGTTTAAAAGTAAGATGTATTGGGGTGTTAAGTGTTTAAGTGCGAATTTAATTCCGGTGTTGTTTCCTCTGGCGAATCCTTGATTTTCTTTGTTTTCCATAATAATTAATGTTTTATTAGGAATTTCTTCTTCTACTATGTTATTAGATTCCTTTAAATGAATAAATGATATTGATTTATTATTTTTTGGATAGTTCAATAAATTTGATGATATTTTTAATTCTCCATGGCAATACTGTTTTATTCTCTCTATTGATTTATCTTCAGAATGATTATCTACAACAATAACGTTATAAGTAGGGTGATTGTTCTGGTATAGTGATTCCAGGCATTCTATGGTGTCTTCCCATCCGTTCCAGTTCAAGATGATAATAGCTACTTGCAGATTCATTAATGGCCTCAAAATTTATTGAATTTGAATTCTTTCTAAATTTATTAATTTATAGTTATATATCGAATTATATTATATAGTGTAATAATATTACTAATAATTAAAAAGTGGAATCATGGGTAAACGTCTAAAAATAGCCTTCATAACAGCTACTGATGCTAGAGATAAAAGATCTCGTTCAGGAACTCTTCATTACATGGCTAAAGCTTTAGATAAACACTGTGGTGATGTATATTATTTAGGGCCTTTACCTACCCGGATGGAGAGGATAACACGGTTTTTTAATAATGTTTCTTTGAAGGTTTTTGGTAAGGGTTATGCATATGAACATAGTATATTACTATCATATGCTTATGCTCGTATTATTAAGACTAAGCTTAAAGAGGAATCATTTGATGTCATATTTGCACCAGTAGCTTCCACGGAATTATCTCTGTTGTCCACGGATATACCCATAATTTACACTGCCGATGCAACTTTCTCTTTAATAAGTAATTATTATCCTGACTATTTTTCCAGACAACTTAAAGTATCCTGGGAGGAAGGAAACTACATAGAACAATCAGCCATCCATAAAGCAGATTTATTACTTTATCCCTCCTATTGGGCTGCAAATTCAGCAATAAATGATTATAGGGCTGATGAATCCAAAGTGAATATAATTCCATATGGTGCGAATATCGATGATTATCCTCCTATCGAAATAATTTTAAGCAAGAAAAAAACAGACAAATGCCATTTACTCTTTTTAGGGGTTGATTGGGAGCGTAAAGGTGGAGATATAGCCTTTGAAACTTTATTAGAACTGGATAAATTAGGAATTAATGCTGAATTAACTATATGTGGATGTATACCTCCAGATGAATTTAAACATGAAAGAATGACCATTATTCCTTTTTTGGATAAAAATGATTTAGTGCAAAATCAAAAATTACAGGAATTGTTTCTTAAAAATGATTTCCTACTTCTACCCTCACGAACTGAGGCATATGGGGTTGTTTTCTGTGAGGCTAATGCATTTGGCCTGCCCGCAATAACCACTGATACCGGTGGTATCTCGGGTGTTATTGAAGAGGGAATAAATGGATATATGTTGCATTTAAATGCTCGGGGAAAAGAATATGCGAATCTTATAAAGAAATTATATGAAGATGAAGAAAAGTACTACCAGCTGATAAAATCTAGTAGAAAAACCTTTGAGGAAAAACTTAACTGGGATAGCTGGGGTATGAAAACTAAAACATTAATAAATCAACTATTAAAATAGAATTTAGTATAAGGGGATAATTCATGAGTAAATTACCCATATCTGTATTGGTTCACACTCTTAACGAGGAGAAAAACATCAGAAATTGTTTAAAAACCATTAAATGGGCTGATGAAATAGTTATCATAGATATGTACAGTGATGATAAAACAACTGAAATCGCCGCTGAATACACCGATAAAATATTTTATCATGAAAGAATGGGATATGCAGATCCTGCCCGACAATTTGGACTGGAGAAGGCATCCCACCCGTGGATACTGATAGTGGATGCAGATGAACTGGTGCCGTTAAAGCTTAAAAAAAAGTTAGAGAAAATAATTGAAGAAGATATGGGCGATATAATCTCAGTCCCCCATAACAACTATTTCTTCGGAAAACTGATGCAATTTACGGGATGGGGTCCTCTTCAAGATACTCATCATCGATTTTTCAAAAAAGAATACGTTTTTATCAACGATAAGATACATTCCACCTTCTCTGAAAGGGAAGATGCTAGAATATATGAAATAACAGATCCTGAAGAAGGTTTTATACACTTCAATTATGTGGATGTGGAACATTTCCTGGATAAGTTAAACAGATACACTTCCATTGAGGCCCGGACACTATTTGAGGCAAAACAGGATATTAAATTTAAATCAGTGATTAATCAAATCTTCAGCGAATTCAGGAAAAGATATATGACTCTAAACGGACGTAAAGAGGGCTTTAGAGGGTTTTCTTTGAGTTTTTTAATGGGAGTTTATCGCTTGGTGACGTACGCTAAATTGAAACTGATGAGAGAGTATGATTCTTCAAATCCCAGTTTTAAAATAGAAGAAGAATATAATAAATTAGCCGAAGAAGTTATTTCAGAATATGAAAAGTGATCTTTTTATAAAAATTGATCTACTCCCTGATAAAAATTTTTTTATTCCTCATTTTCTTTTTTTATATTCAATATCTGTCTAAATAGATCATAATCTTCTGGTGTGAAGGTTTTCAAAGCGATTAAAACTATGAAATACAAAAGGGTAGCGATGATTATTTCTATAAAAAGGTTTATTTTAATAATTATCAGGAATAAGGCCATGATTAAACAGGCTATGGCGGGTTTGAATATGACTTTGTGCACGGCAACTCTGGAGATCAGTCTGGAAACCACATAGAAGCTTAAGGCCACAGATAAAGCATCGGTTATCACGGTTACAAATGCAGCTCCTAAATAACTGTACTGTGGTATGAGTATCAGGTTAATCACCACATTTAGGACCAGGCAGACTATGGTGATCTTTAAAACAGTATATTGTCTGTTCATGGATGTGAGTAAGGAACCTAATATGTAGTTTACAAAAGTGAAGGGGAGGACCCAGATCACGATCTGGAGAGTTAGAATCGAGGGGATATATGCTGATTTGAATATTAACAATATTATCTGATCGGCCAGTAAAGTAGTTCCCACGGCAATAGGAAGACTAAGAATGGTTAAATATTTGAAAGATTTTTCATAGGCAGCTTTCAGAGGTTTTTGAGATGATATATATAGGGCTGAGAAAACAGGGAAAATGGATGTGGTGTAAACTGCTGGGAAAAATATTAAAGCCTCCATAAGCCGGTATGCAGCATTATAAAATCCAACAGCTTCAGCACCTTTTATTATGGACAATATTACAGTGTCAACCCGAAACACCATCATAGAGAATATGCTGGTCATAGATAAGGGTAGGGCCTCTTTTATGGTAGGTTTCCAGAATTCAAAGTTAACCTCAATTTTTGGTAGATGGAATTTCCAAGCGTATACTATGAAATTATAGATTAAATTCACTCCATTGGCAATAAGATAGACCATAGCAAATGCAATTACATCTAATCCAAAATAAATGGCCAGTAAAGTTCCTATAAGCATCACCACACTGTTTAAGATGGTGGCTATCGATTGATATTCCATTTTTTCATAGGACTGGAAGATGGAGTAGAAGATACTGGATAGGGCATTAAATATGTAGGAAATTGTTAGGATATAGACTACTATTTTGGTTATTTCCGAATAACCGATGATATATACTGTTAAAACGGTTAAGATGAATGTAGAGAATGATAATATTAATTTCATAACCGTAGTGTTATTCACATACTTCTTGGTTAATGATTTATCACGTGCTACTTCTCTAACGGTTAATGTCCCCAATCCCAAGTCCATAAAGACCATTAATATTCCTGTTAAGGCTAGAGCCGTTGATAATATTCCATAATCATCTACAGACAAATATCTGACGGTATAAATGGTAATGAAAAAACCCAGTACATATGTGATTATCTGGGCTATAAATAGCACCGTGGTGTTTTTCGCTATTTTACGGGCGGCACTCATATTTTAACTCGTTTTTTATTAGTTTAATTCAACAATAATAATTAAAAGAAATCATACTTCCATTTTTGAAATTAATTAAGTTACATTAACCACTAAATCAAGTTGACGATAAGGGTTTAAGGTATTGGGTAATTTATAGAGTAAAAATTCTAATTTTTGTTCATTACCTGATTGATTCATCTGGAAATTGAATTTAATCTCTTTTTTTTCATCATTCTTTAAGTTGATTGTTTCATTTTTCAAAATCGTATCATTTAACTTCACAACTACCTGATAACTGGAGGGTGTTTTTTCATGGTTTACAATACCAATGATCAGTTCACCACTCTCTTCAGTGGTTAAATTGGTGGGATAATTACCTGCCTTTCCTTCCGGTCCTAAAATATAGAACTCTGTAAATCTTTCACCAGGTATAGGGCTTATAATTAGATATACCACTGATACACAGGCTATTATAATAGCAACAATTATTATAAATGATAATTTCTGATCTAGATTCATTTAAGCACCAATTTAATAAGATTACACATATATAGTTACATTAATTATTGTGGAATTTATAGTAGAATATCTTTAATTTCTTTATCCTCTGTACTTTATATCACTTTTGGGACTTAAAATATTAAAAATATAGATTATCATGCAATAATTAATAAATTGATATAATTAAAAAAATCTTTTCGATAATATTTTATTCTAGTTATTGTAAAGAAATGAATAGGGAATTGTTTAAGAACATTTATATGTATATTGATCTATCATGTTAATCATACTGTGGTGCTAATGATAAATTACATTATTTATATAATTGCTGTAGGTTCTGCGATGATTGTAGGCTTACTCTTAAAGCTTCCACTACTCCCAGAAAACCCAAAAAGGCAAAGCTGGACAATAAGTGCAATATTTCCCACTGCAGTTCTCGCATTGGGATTTACAGCCATGATTTCCAAATTGGGATACCTGAACTCAACTAACTCAGATTATATCATTGCCTTAATGGTAGGAATAATCACTGCTATTTTTTCTAAATACATACTGGAGAGAATTCTTCCCCGGCCGTCTCAGGATTCTTCTGGAGAACCATCAATATCCTCAGTTGAACCTCCAGAAGAACAGGAAAAATCTAATCAATCTCAAAATAAGTTCGAATCTTCCAAAAATTCAAAAACTCAGAATGAATTTGATGAATCTTCTAATAATTCATCTCAACCAAAGGAGGAATCAAATGGATGAATTAATTGGAATAATCATAGCAGCTGTGATCTCATGGCTGAACTTCGTATTAATAGATACCTGGATGGGTCTGCCAGAGTCCCCGGGAGTTAAAGGTGCCGAAGTAATTGGCAGAGGTATCAAAAAACGAGGAGGAGACTTGGCAGGAGGATTTTTCCAGGGGAACATTGTCTGCTCTCCTGATGCTTCAGCAGGAACATTACTAGCTTCCATTGCATGTTATGCCATAGGCACCCCAGAGGGA
The DNA here is from genome assembly GCA_021372715.1 of Methanobacterium sp. Taxonomy (GTDB): domain Archaea; phylum Methanobacteriota; class Methanobacteria; order Methanobacteriales; family Methanobacteriaceae; genus Methanobacterium_A. Next base: position 6,690 of record JAJFTX010000129.1, read on the forward strand.
GGATTGATCGCTGCCACTTTAGTCTACTTTGGTAATAGACTATGCGCTGACCCCGGTTACGCCGGTACCACCGGAGCATTAACCATCACGGTTATTATAGCTTTAACATCTTATATTGGAATAACACCGGCTATGTTCATCGTGGGAATGTTAATAGCCATATTCACTATCCAAGGATTATATCATCCTTCATCATCTAAATTACTGGGAAAAATAGCTCAGAAAATGGATAGATATACAAAAATGAATTAAAATATAATTAAAAAAAATAATAAAATATCAATATCATATTAACAGGCGAAAATAATGTTGATGGAAATCGTAGGCATAATAATCGTGTTAATGGCTTTAAGGACACTTGTTTCCCAAGGTAGGACAGAAAGATTGTTATACCTAAATGCAATGAGTTTCGGTATCTCAGCATTAATAGCACTATACATACAGACACCATTCGGAGCCATAATAGCCATAACTTTCTTTGTCACATCTACCATCAGTTCTAATGCTATAGCATACTCTATTGGGAAAGTTAAGAATGAAATCATTTTAGATAACTGAATAAAACATGAATATATTAGTAATGTTAATAAAATGTGATAAGATATAATAAATTTAATATTTAATGGATTAAAAAAAAATAAATTAATAAAAATAAAAAGAATGATTCCGGGATAGTAAATAAGGCGAAACAAACATGTTAGAATTTATAAATATCACCTCTGTTTCAGCTGCAATTCTTATAATAGGCTCCATAGGCATAATAAAACTTCCAAAACCTATTGATAAGGTTATAATGTTAACCAAACTTCAAGGCGGTTATGTGGGTATGATAGTGGCTGGTAAATATTTGGATGTAGCCATGGGCGCTGCATTATTTGATCCCATAGCCACGGTGATCTTCTTAATTGGAATCATTAAATTAGATGAAGTCAGAAAGAAAAAAATGAAACAAAAGTCCCAGGAGGAAACATTCCTTGCTTAATGTTTACATATGGTTCTATACCGGTGCTTTTTTAGTTGTCATTGGTAGTATAGGTACTGCCATAGGTCCGGGAGTAAAGGATCCCTTGATAAGGACTTTAAACACTGAAATTCCTGCGATTGGTGTTTCTTTAATCTTTCTAACCTACAATCATACCATTGCCCTTATAACATTCATCGCAGCGACTGCTATAATTTCCATGATTCTACTAAGAGCCATAGTTAGATTAGAAGAAATGGGGGCGGAACTATGAGAATAGGGCGTTTATGGAATTCATTAGCCACTCCTAAAAGAATACCACGAGTTTTTTCTATAATATTGGGATTGGTTCTCTTAGCTGGTTTTATAGTGCCTTTAACATATGATGTTCATCAATTATACCCCCGACCAACACCTCAACTTCAGATCAGTGAAAAAGATCCATTAGCACCATATGATAGGGGAGGAGTACCGCTAAAAGAGCCGGGTATTGTTAAAGCCCAGTATCCAAATTATGCTCCTGCAGAAGGAATGGTAACAGGTTATTTATCTCCAATATCCATCGGCGTAAGCAATACTACTCTATATTATGGAACATCAATTTATTCATCTCCAGGTGGGCTAATAGATGAGATTCTTTACTACAGCAGGGGTTTTGACACGGTACTGGAGTCATCCATTCTTATGATGGCATTTGTGGTTGCTTCATGGGTGGCCATTCACTTCACCATGAGAAGGAGGGAGGATTAGATGTCAGCATCTGTACTGGTTCCCAGTGTAGTCTCCCCTGTGGTGGTTTCACTTTATCTTCCTGCAGTATTTACTGCTATATTAGCTGCCTTAATCGGACTTTTAGCCATATCAAACCAGAAAAATGATCTTCATACTTTAATTCTCACCGATATTGTAGGTATAAGCATGTTAATATTGGTAGCGGCGGTGGGAACTGATCTGGCCGAATCATTAATACTTCCTGGTTTAGTGGTGGAACTGGCCGAAATCATGGCCATTTCCGAGATCCTTATGAGTAGAGAGATGAGAAAATTGGGAAAAACAGTAGATCTCATTCCTCTTCCTTTAAGTATGAACATGGAAATATTGGAAACTGCACCAACATTCATAGCCATTTTACTCATAGCTTATGGTGCTTTCCTAACTGGATTCACCGGTGGAGCCGTTGCTGGTGGGGGTATATTATTCTATGTACTATCTAAGATGAGTAGAGGTGTTCCTAACAATACATGGGAAGGTGTAGCCGGAGTATCAGGTATAGCATGGTGTCTGTGGCTGGTGGGATTCTTAGTATTTTTCATAGCTCCCAGTTATTGGGTACTGGCATTGTTCCTGGCGGCATTCGGAGTATTTATTAAAGTCACATTCAAAGCAGGATTGATCGGTGTTATGGGTCGAGAAGAGTTTAAACGGGAAAAGGAGTAAATTAAATGGATTTAACAACGTTAGGTGGGCAATTTATAGGAATCATCCCTCTTGGGGATATTGTACTATACTTTACCACATTCAATCTGTTTATGTTTGCTGCTGTTCTGGTATTCACTGTCCTCATAGCCATAAGCAGAACCGAAAGCCAGGTTGAAGCACAATTCGGTACTTTAAAAGATAGAGAAAAGAAAGTAGGCAAAGCAGAATTTAAAATAAGAAGATTCCTGGCCATAGTATGTGGGTTGGCTACTGCAGGAGCTATGATTACTGGTGATGTGTTTGATTTTACCTTGTTCGTGGCTTTAATTGGTATCGTTAATATTGGTATCGTCGCCGCTGTCAAAGAGATAGACGTTTTAGATTCAGCCTTTCAGTATGGAATAATAGCTATGATTGCATCTTTACCCCTCTTTGGTGGTGCGGCATTTATATTAGCCTCCACAGGCACGTTAAGCTTACTGGAAATAGTGAATATTCCAACCACCACATTGATGCTTTTTGGTTCCATTCTACTGTTCCTTGGTGTGGCTGGTGAAACAGGTGTGGCACCGTTCTTCGCTACCAAGGCGGAGATGTTTAGAACTCCCGGTTCTCCGTTTTTATTGATAATACATCTAAGTTCTTTAATGGTAATTGTGAGGATTATAGAAATACTTCTAATCATCAATAAACCGTTTTAAAAGAAAAATATGTAGTTAATAAAAAATATAGCCTTAAAATAAGGATAAAATAAATGTAAAATTGGAGAAAAATAAATATCGTACTAATAATGGTTTTATAGGTGTAAATAAATGGATAAATTAAAAACAATCAGCTGGATATTATTCATAATTTCAATAATGTTTATCGTATATGCATTAATATTTAATCTGGTAAACTGGATTGTTTACGCTATATCCCTGGTATTCATACCATTATCTATCCTTTCCTTTGGTCTTATCTCTATGGCCAGAGGTAAGAAAGAAGATGAAGAAGATAAAAGAAAAGAACCATTCATAGGTTATTAAGTATAAAGAAGAAACAGTATAGAAGGTTTAATAAGATAAACCCATTAGTGGTTTAAAACATAGCAATTAACTAACTTAGGCAGTTTATAATCATTCGGTGAAAAAAATGAATTTAATGGCTGATATCCTGTTGAACGTTATAATAGCGTTCCTGGTGGGTAGCGTCCTGTTTGGACTGCAACGAAAGATTATGGCCAGAATACAAATGAGGCCCGGGCCACCCATAATCCAGCATCTACTTCACACCTTCAAATTCTTTATAAAAGAATCAGCATTCCCAAAAACAGCAGCTATGCCCTTTTACATAGCAATAACTGCAATGTTATGTGCCATATGGGTTGCTGCGGTTATTGTAGGGCCAGTAACAGAAGGATCTCTACTACTGTTCTTCGCCATATATGCGCTACACAAGATCGTAGAGCACAACGCAGGATCTTCCTCTGGTTCGCCATATGGTAAAATGAGCTGTGTAAGGGCGGTATTTTCAGCAGCAGCGGAATTGCCCTTATTCGCGGTTTTAATAATTATATATCTCAAAACAGGCACCATGAATATTGGTAACATTGTTACATATCAAGGACATTATGGGCCTTTGATTTGGGGAATACCCCTGGCTGCAATGATGTTTTTCGTGTTGATACTCTCCAAAGCTCCTTACTCACCCTTCGCCATAACTAAGGGAAAAGATATAATTTCAGGTTATGAGACGGAACATTTTGGTTTGCTTCGGGGATATTTAATGATTTCAGAGTCCATAGCATGGTATATGTTGTTATGGGTGTTTTTAACTGTATTTATTGGGGGATTAAGTCCCATTGGTTATCTGATTGGTATGGTTCTAATCAGCGCCTTGGTGGCCCTGATCAACGCCACCACACCTATATTAAATCCTAACCATTCCATTATGGTACAAGTATCTTTGGCATTTATAGGGGTTTTAGGGTCAATAATATTGCTTACTGTATATTGAAATTGACAATTAAGGAGATTATAGAAATGGAAGAGCAAGAAAAAGATACATTGTTCTTGATGACTTTAGCTGTCTTTGGGGCAGTTTTAGCCAGTAGTTTAGCTGCTTATCTACAAATAATAGTGGTTTTACCCCTGACTATAGCTGTTTTTCTAATCATGATCCTCGCTGCATTGCTCACTAAAAAAAAGGCCATCCATCTATCTGAGAATTTGGAAACCTGGGCCATGATAATTGTTCTCATATCAATTATAATATCATTTATTTATCTTTTCAGACCAGCATAAAGGTGAAGAAATGGACAATCAAATCATTTATTTAATCTACATACTTTCATTCGTAATAGGATCCATCATAGGACTGGTATTGAGTTATAAAAAATATACCGAACCATTCATAAAGAAGAATATAGATATGGTCGCCCTCATACTGGCCATTATTGGTTGGATTTTGGTATTAAACAATCCACTATTTATGGTGATTCCTTATTATATTACTATTACCATTGGAGTATTTCTAATTGCACTGGTTATAGGAATGCGACCGGGTTATGGAAGATATGAAACTGTAATAGGGTTTTCGGTGGCTGGAATCATTTGGATTATTAGGATGGGTTTAACATGAACCAAGATGAAAATGAAGAAGAACTGGAAAAGGAATTTGAAGAGGAAATTTCCTATCCTAAGGAAGAAGAAGCTGCCAGTGATGAGGAACTACTTATTAGAATGAAAAAAAGAATAATCCGTAGTTATCGCTGGTATGAAGATGTTATTAAACCTTTTTCAGAGGAATTCAAAATTTCAACAGAGGAACTAGAGGACATCCTAATGAAAAGATTGGATATGTCCAGTCTGGAAGCTTTACAACCCCGTTTTGAATCTTCAAAACTAAGATGCACTAAAGAAAGATTGCACTCTGATTTAAAGATCTGCTGGCTCTGTGATGTTATGAATATTTTAACAGATGATGAAGCAGAAGATATCAAAAATAAAATAGCCTTCAAAGTTCTTATCAAAAAGGAACCTTATAAAAATGCCTTAGAGGAAGGTAAAAAAGAATTATTAGATCATTTAAAACGATGATCAGTAATGTTTATGAATTCTGAGAAAGTGTAATTTATAGAGGTCAAGAAATGTTAGATGCGCTTAAAGACGTCATAAGAAAAAGTTCCATTCATGTATGTCTAATAAACACCGGGGGGTGTAATGGCTGCGACATAGAAGTAGTAGCACTGCTTAGCCCCAGATACGATCTGGAACAATACGGAATTTATGTGCATAACAACCCCCGTGAAGCAGATGTTATACTGGTTACCGGCGCAGTAACAGAACAATGGAGAGAAAAATTGCAAAGAATTTATTCAAAAGCCCCTGAACCAAAGATCGTAGTGGCGATAGGAAACTGCCCATTATCTGGGGATGTTTTCAATCAGGAAGGTTCCAGTGTCTATGCTCCCGTATCTGATTTTATACCTGTAGATGCAGAGATACCGGGATGTCCACCCCGACCATCAGAGATCTTAGCAGCAATACTTGGTGTTGGACCAGATGCAATAGCAGCCAAAGGGAGGCAGAAACCATGATATTACCATTAGGACCCATCCATCCCGGACTAAAAGAACCAATACGCCTTAAACTTAAAACCAGAGGAGAGAAGGTTATAAGTGCTGAGATAGATTATGGATATGTTCATAGGGGTATTGAAAGAGTTATGAAAGGTAAAACATGGCAAAAAGGAATATACCTCTCAGAAAGGGTTTGTGGGATATGTTCCTATATTCACACCCAGACATTCGCGGAAACATTTGAAAAGATAGCAGGTGAAAGAGCCCCATTAAGGGCCCAATTCTTAAGAATTCTTACCAATGAGCTGGACAGGATTCAAAGCCATTTGATAGCTAATTCCACCTTTTTCAAGGCCATGGAACATGAAACTCTTTTCGTGTACATGTTGCATCTAAGAGAACCGGTAATGGATGCAATTGAATTATTAACCGGAAACAGAGTTAATATGGGCTGGAATGTAGTGGGTGGGGTGAAGATGGATGTAAATCAGTCCCATCTGGACAGTATAATGAAGATAATGCTAGAATTGGAATCAGAATACGATAAATATGTGGAGATGTTCGAACACGGACCTTTACTGGGTTTAAGATCCCGTGATGTAGGTAAAATGACCCGTGATGAGGCCATTAAAGCCCGGGCTGTGGGACCCACAGGAAGAGCCTCTGGTCTGAAACATGATCTAAGGGAAAAACATCATACATATCAGGATAACTTCGAATTCAAAGTTATCTGGAGGAAAGAAGGAGATAACTACGCCAGAACCATGAACAGATTCGATGAAATAACCCAATCAATCAGCCTAATTAAACAAGTTATAAAGAATTTACCCCCAGGTGAAGTGAGAAAAAAAATCAACATACCCGCCGGATACGGGGATTGGAGGAATGAAGCACCCCGGGGAGAGGTCTCCTATATGATAGAAACCAATGGTAATCTAATAAAAAAT
>JAJFTX010000013.1 GCA_021372715.1 Methanobacterium sp.
TATGGCCAGATCGGCCAATGCTCCCCCTCTTTTACGCAGAGTAGTGAACGCTTCATGACCGGGAGTGTCTATGAAGAATAAACCAGGCATTTTATCTTTTATATCTAATTTTTTGATAAAATCGCCACATATGTTTTCTATAACTTCCATAGGTATTTCAGTAGCCCCTATATGTTGGGTTATACCTCCTGCTTCCTTCTGTGCTATGGCACTACCTCTAATGAAGTCCAGAAGGGTGGTTTTACCGTGGTCTACATGACCTAAAACAGATACAATGGGTGATCTGATCTTCAATTAATTGTGTCCTCCCAATCATTCTATATTGAAAATAAAAGGTGGTTTGTAAAAAAAAGATATTTATCAGGGTTCTTCGTATATAAGCTCTTCATCAGGCAGGGAATAACCGCAGATTTCAGAACTTTCAAAAAACAATGCAACTTCTCTTTTTGCCGATTCTGGTGAGTCTGAAGCGTGTATTATGTTTCTCCCAGTATCTATGGCAAAATCGCCACGGATTGTCCCTTGATCTGATTCTTTAGGGTTTGTAGCTCCTACCATTTTCCTGATGAGACTAATGCACTCTTCGCCTTCAATTACCATGGCCAAAACTGGTCCTGAGGTAATGTAATCAACGAGATCACCGAAGAATGGTTTTTCACTATGTTCGGCATAATGCATCTGGGCCAGTTCATCTTCCATAATCAACATCTTAGCTGCAACTATTTTCAAACCTCTTTCTTCAAAGCGGTTTATTATTTTCCCGGAAAGCCTTCGCTTAACTGCATCAGGTTTCAGCATTACAAAGCTCATTTGTTTCATTTTCTAACCCTGTTTTATTTTTTTACCCACTTAACCTTTCTGGGAACTCTATTAAGTTTGATCCTGTTCTTTTCACATTTACTGCTGCAGAAAAAGAATACTGCTCCGTCTTTTTTTACATACATTTTTCCGGTGCCTTCTTGTATTTCTTCTCCACAGAATGAACACGTTCTCATAATAAAACACCTTTTAATTAGGGTGTACGGATTTCCTTAGCTTCTCGTATGGTATCAAGCAACATCAATACGTCGCCTTCTCTAATGGCTCCCATAACGTTCCTGGTAAGTATCCTACCCTTATCTCTTCCTTCAAGTATCCTGCATTTAACCTGCATTACTTCTCCGGTCATTCCGGTTCTTTTTAATACTTCGATTACTTCGGCAGGAGTTCCATCATCCATTAAAATCACCTTCAGTTAAAATAAGAAAGGTATGGAACCTTTCCCATCGGTAATGTTACTTTTTAAGTTCTTCTACTTTTTCCACCACTTCATTTACCAAATCGTCGGCTTCTCCAGCATCCACTATACAAGCAGATGCAGTGCCTACGTTTAAACCTGCAGCCTCTCCTAACTCGTCTTTAGTGGGTAGATATACATATGGTATCTCTTTTTCATCAGCGAGAACCGGAAGATGTGCAGCAATTTCTGGTGGATCGATATCTTCTGCAATGAACACCAGGACTGTGTTTCCTCTTTCTATAGTTTTAGTTACTTCATTGGTTCCTTTACCAATTTTACCAGTGTCTCTTGCAATTTCTAACGCTTCATAAGCTTTATCTGCTATTTCTTTTGGTACGTCAAATTTAACGTAAATAGGTTTTGCCATTTATTTTACCTCCTTTTTCATCTGGTTTTAACCATCCATCGGCAGATCTTACTTTTATTTTAAACCTATAAAAGTTTGTTGCCAGATCAGTTAAATGACTTAAATAGAGAGTATTTAGAATTATTAAATACAGACTATTATTTCTAGATATTCTAATTTTAAAACTCGAAAGTAATTTAAGTAAGATTCAAAATTAGCATTTCAATGTTTTCTATCAATTGATATATAAACTTTTCTTGACCTGGAGGATTCCATGAATATTTTGAAAAAAAATTGTTAGATTGTATGGAGATACCATTATTATAATATAATAAATTTTTTAAAAAAATCTAAGATCAATAAGTAAAATATGAGTATTATTAAGAAATATAATATCTATTAAAAAAGAAAGGAAGTAAAAAAAACTATTTACATCCTTTTAACGGCTAATTCGACGTCTGATGCTTTAACAGTTTTTCTGCCTGCGTGTTTTGCGAGTTTTACGGCTTCAGAAGCTATTTTTTCACCTTGGTCTTCTAATGCTTTTGCTAATGCTTCTCTTGCATCATCACTAACTCTTTCTGCACCTGCATTTTTAATAATTCTTCCAATTGGAGCTATTGGTAATTCCACATTAATCACCTCATTTTTGTATATTTGTTAATATACTCTGTTGACGTACTCTTATATATATTTATCGTATATTTCTCTTATTATTCGATGATTTGTATGTTATTTAGACAATACATCATGATCCATATTCTTTTTGAAGACCTCATGAAAAATCATATAATTAACAGTCACATCAAAAAAATTCGAATATAGAAAAACTTCAGAATAAGAAAAAGAATATTGTAGGATGAAATAAATTATAAATCATCCAATATCTTTTTAAGAGATTCAACATCTGCTTCAATACTAATCGGTTCTTTACATGCATTTATTGCAGTATTAGGGTCTTTTAATAAATGACCAGTTACTATGCATACAATCTCTTCTCCCCTGTCAATCTCTCCACTATCTACCAACTTGCGCAGACCCGCTATTGATGATGCTGAGGCAGGTTCCACTCCAATTCCTTCACTTCTAGCCAATAATTTCTGAGCATCCAATATCTCCTCATCGGTCACAGTTTCAGAATATCCATCCGACTCATATATAGCCCTCAAAGCTTTAAGAGCACTTACTGGAGCTCCGATTCTTATGGCGGTGGCCACTGTTTCTGGATTTTCGACAGGAACAATTTCTTGGGCACCTTTTCTAAATGCATTGGTAATGGGGCAGGCCCCAACTGCCTGAATGCCGGTCATTCGGGGCAGATCTTCAATGAAGCTAGCTTGATGAAATTCTCGAATACCTTTCCATATAGCGGATATGTTTCCTGCATTACCAACCGGTAGTATGATCCGGTCTGGCGATCTCCATCCTAGATCATCAACTATCTCAAATCCAATGGATTTTTGACCTTCCAATCGGAAAGGATTGATGGAGTTTAAAAGATACAATCTACCCTCTAATGCCAGAGCAGTAACCGCTTCTAGAGCTTCATCGAAGTTACCATTCACTGATAAAACTTCTGCTCCGTGGAACATCGCCTGGGCAAGTTTTCCTAAAGCAACCTTTCCCGATGGTAAAAGTACAATACATTTCAAACCTGCTCTGGCTGCATAAGCGGCCAGTGAAGCTGAAGTATTTCCGGTTGACGCACAACCGACTGTATCAACCCCTAATTCACAGGCTTTGGTAATACCCACACTCATACCCCGGTCCTTAAAGCTTCCTGTGGGATTGGATCCTTCCACTTTAACGTATAATTTAACTCCTAGATCATCTCCTAGTCTGTTGCATTTGATGAAGGGAGTTCCGCCCTCCTGGATAGAGATGATTTTAGATTCATTCACGGGCATGAATTCTTTATATTTCCACATAGTGGATTTTCGACATTCAAATATATCTTTAGAAACATTTGGTTGAATGAGAACCTCAAGAATGGATCCACATTCCTTACAAGTATAGATTATTTCCTCTAGACTGTACTCTGCTCCGCATGAAATGCATTTTATCATAAATAGTCTCCTCATAAATTCTTAATCTTGATAATCCAATCATAGATGAAATTGTTATGATGGATAAATGAATAAATTTTTTATTAAATATAAATTAAATTATATGATTATATTTATTTATTAAGAAGGGGCTTGTATTTTTATAATTATTCTTCTGCTGTTGGAATGAAAATCTGGAATATTCCACTGATTATTAAGAAAAATCCTATTAAAAATGCTAAATATAGTGGATTTAGAGCGTATATTCCTATTATCAGGTATATAATACCTAATATTATGCCTAACATACCACCCCATCTTCCAGGACCTTTACCGGTTAAAAGAGCTATGATACCAGTAATTATTAGGAAAAATCCCCCTACATAAATCAGTAGACCGATAAATATGCTGAATGCTAATAATTTGCCGAAAATTCCTATTCCGACTATTATACCCAGTATTCCCAGGATTAAAGCTAAGATACTCACTGCTTTACTACTGCTCCAGGATTCATAGCTCATCATCAGTAACCAGATACCGATGAATATAAGTCCCAGTCCAGTTATAATGTCCAGGGTAAAAATACTGATCATGGGAAAAGCTATGATTAATATACCAAGAATAATTGCTAGAACACCTGACAAAACATTATTTCCTGCCATAAATCTCCCTCCTAATTTTTTTACAAGCCCCTAATCTAAAAATATCTATTGTATTATATATTATTTTATATTAATCAGATATTTTATTAGAAGTTCTAATAGCAATTTATCATTTATAAAAAAAATGAGGTTTCGATTCTGATATTCATCAGCTTATATGGAACTTTGAATGAATTGTCCCCAGGCAACACTTAAATTAGCCTCAATAAATGCTCCAATCAATAATAAAATCACAGCTATGATGAATAGTATCAGCGAATCTTTGAAATATTCTAAATTTGCTTGAAAAAGATAGATTAACTGATTTTTATAAGGTATATTATTTTTCAATTTGGTAACACCATTGAGATAATTTAAAACTGCGCTGCCCAATCTAAAACCTGCTGCTCCAGCTATAATAATTCCAGTAATCTCGAAGATACCATGGGGGATGGTGTAAATTATAAAATCACCAAGGGGATATTTAGAAGCCACATATCCAATAAAAGCACCATTACTGATTATCAGGAAGGCAGTAACTATGCCCACTAGAATACCACCAATATAGATAAAGAAGGCAATATTCACGTTGTTTAGGAATATTGATAAAGTCTCAAGTTTTATAACACCTTCACTGGCTCTTTTCTGGAAACTTTGCAGAAGAGGGGCTAGAAATGCATCTAACAATCCTGCAAATAGGTAACTGATAATTATTGATCCCAAAAATATACCTGCAGATATCCATAATAAAGTTTCATTCCTGCTGTAAAGACCACTGAAAAAACCAGTATCTCTCCGACTTTTCATAATACATCCCTGCCTAATGATATTAAATTTACTTATGATTCACTATTAAATCCCCTCTTAATATACTTTTATAAAATTTAACCAGGATCTTCTTAATATTTATCATAGAATCTTCTCTGCTAACACTTTCGCTTTTTCTCTCTTACGGGCAAACTTGCAGAAGAAATCGTTGATCAAATCCGCGGCGTTTTGTTTACATTCCCCACACATCACATTCCCTTCACGACAGTTGTGATAGATCCTTTTTAGCTCTTCATCATCAGGGATTAAATGATATAAAAGCATCTCATAAACTACACAATCCTCTGGAACACCTCCCGTCTTGCGTTGTTCATTTAAAGTCTCTTTCCCTCCTGTTTTAGCACTTTTAATCTTCCTTTCCGCTAGTTCTGGGGAATCACTTAAGAATATGGCGGTTTTTGGTTTGCTGCTGGACATCTTTTCACCAGTTAAACCAGTTATAAATCGATGGTAGGTTGAAGATGGTGGAATGAATTTAAATATTTTTTTGAATCTAAGAGCTATATCTCGGGTAAGTCTGATATGTGGGTCCTGATCAGGACCTACCGGCACAACAGTGGGTTTAGGACCTCCATATTTGGCAAGCTGAGGATGAAGAATATCAGCGACTTGAATTAAAGGCACGTATATATGTGCCAGATTAGTTGAATTTGAAAAACCGTAAATAGCTTTCATCTCGCTTAAATTTACTTTTTTAGCCAGTTTATATGCCAGATATTGCACTTCCCTATTCTCAGATTGTAGGTATATGTGGAAATTTTTTGCTTTAAAATTAAGACCTAAAGCGATGTAATTGGTAATATATTCAGTTATGGCCAGTTCCCGGGAGGTTTCAAATTCAACACCACGTGCAGAATAAGATTCCATATCAGCGATGGGGATGTATATTTCAGCCCCTTTCTTCTGATACCATATGAGCTGGTCGACGATCATCTTATGTCCTATATGCATTTTACCGCTAGGCATCATCCCAGTAATCACGGCGAAGTTACTCCCCTCTCTAAGGGCCTTAACTATCCTTCCATAATCTCTATGACCGAATATTATACCTCTGCTCATGAGGGAAGGAGGATCATCTATTTCGCCTAGAAAGTCGGTGAATGGTTTTATCCCGAATTGTTCTGTTAATTTTTCATAATCAATAATGGATGAACTCCATGGATCAATCAATAAGATCACCTTATTTTTAATAATAGGTTTATTAATAGCTTGATAATTGATAAAATTTCATTAAAATATTATTTTTTATTATTAATAATATCATTGCCAATAATCTGCTTTATAAATTTGTCTTTATGGTCTGGTCCATTCAATGTTATAATAGGTTATATCGTTTTCCTGATCAACCACTGCAAAAAGTAGATATTTATTCACCCCGTGAGCCACTCTCACATAACTCGATAGGTCGGAAAGAGGGATATGGTCTTTTTCTGAAGCAACTTTTACTAAGTAATTTGAATGACCATCCCCTGGTGATGTGCCTCTTTCATAAAGGCGAAATTCAGAGCCATATTTAAAACCGGTTTTAACAATATACCCTCGGTTTCTTAAGTCTTTAAAAACCAGGTAATCGGTGAATAAACCTTCTTTTTGAACAATATTCAACATATCATTAATATTAAGTGTTTTACCATCCTTTATTATTTCAATCTTACCTTTCTCTGCCAGATATAGGGCTTCTATCAAAGAAAGCTGAAGTCCTTCAGGTGATGGATTTCCATAGTGGCTTTTAGCATGAAGATCCAGTGATTTTTGGTCTTTAATAATTATTAAATCTTCTATTATCTCAGATTTCATTATAAGGACACCTTAAGGTTTAATAATTTTTTTTATAAATTGATTTATTCCATGGTGGCATGTCTAATTTTCAGATCTTGTTCTTTCTTACCTAGACGAACCATGAATTCGGCAATGAGCCCATCCAGGAAAAGATGTGTGCTATCTTCAAATAAAGTCCCCATGGGCGCTAAGTCATCGTAATTACCCTTTAATTCATGAGAAGTCGGGTGTTCCCATGGTTCTTTGGATTTACTTTCTATATTCACGATAACATCTAAATATTTCCCTAGTGTGGAATGAGGATTGGTTGTTACTCCCACCACGGAAGCTCCTATTTCCTTTGCTGTATGTGCTGCTGTGGTTCCCACTTTAGTTTCTCCAGAACCAGATATGACGATGAGACAATCAGAATCCTTGATGGCAGGAGTAGTTACATCCCCTACTACATATACATTGAATCCCAGATGCATGAGACGCATGGCGAAGGCCTTTCCAATTAATTCTGACCTTCCACTCCCTACAATGAATATAGAATCCGATAGGGAGATTGTTTCTATCATCTTATCCTTTTGATCCTTGTCTATGCGACTTATAACTGCCAGGGCGTGTTTGGTTATTTCTTCTGCTGTTCTTTTAATGTATTCCATTTTTACACTCATTGAAATTTTTTGATTTTATTTTAATTAATTAAAGCCCGGTAATCCTTATTCCAGCAAGTTTAATCTTATTTCTTATGTTAAGATTAATTAATAAGGGTGTTATCTTCTCAACTATTCTTGCATTCTCCAAACCGCCGCAATTAATAGCTCTAACACCAGGAATCTTCTCGGATAGTTGTATTACTACTTTTTTTGCTTCTTCATCGTCTCCTGAGATTAAACAGTCGCATTCCACATCTGATTCAATATTCGTCAGACTAGCAGCACTTATATTATTGAAAGCAGATATTACAACTACATTTTTACCTTTTAAAAATTCTGCAGTTCTTTCTACTGCAGAACCTTCCCATAGATGTACAAAACGTACTGGTGTGCCACCTATACAACTTTCCAAGGGGACAGTGGCATCTACTAATATTTTTCCTTCTAAATGATCTTTAATACTTCTTAAAGTGGCCATCTGAGCCTGCAAGGGTACAGTTAAAAGTATGATATCACCGGAATCAGCTGCATCTTCATTGGTAGCTGCAGAAATATTGTTAATATCTTCATTTAACATATTTTTTACTAGATTAACTGCATTATGGGCTTTCTTAACATCTCTTGAACCGATTATGACTTTTTCTCCTGCTTTTGCAAATCTTAAAGCTAATCCTAAACCTTGATCTCCGGTACCGCCTACTATTGCTATTTTCATTAAAAAAACTCCCCTTTGAAATTTTAAATTTCTTGATATTAATTAATCTTGTTTATAATCTAATATATAAGAAATTTGATATGATAAAAAAATGTTTTTATTATTTTAAAAAAATTAAAATATATTCCAGTCAAAAAATTTATATATATAAAATACCAACTATATTTAGTGGAAATTGTTGGAAATTTCAATATTTATATCAATAAGATTTTTGATCGATGATTTTATAATAAAAAAAACATTCTTAATTCCAACAGGTAGCAAAAAGTAGACTTATGGAATTACCGCCTCCAATAAGGGACTTATTTTATGCTACTATTTCCACACTATTTTTTTATTTTTAAATAACTATTATCTAATTTACACAAAATTGATTAATTTATATTCTCCAAGTAAAGAAGACTATCCTTAACAGCAGCGGGTTCTTCCACTTCCACCACTAAAATACCATCATATTTAATTTCTTTAAGTCCATTAAAGAGGGATTTAAAATCAATACCTCTTCCATCATCTATTTTACCCAGTGCCTGATGGCTGTCATAAGAACCGTCATTATCAGATAGATGGATATGTTTTATACGTGAGTATTTGATCATATCCTCCACAGAAAAACGGTTATTATGGGCATGACCTACATCTAGAGTTATATAGGCATCTAAATCTAATATCAAACTTTCTAATTCATCTAAATCTTTAAAAAGCAGACCTTCAATATCAGGCATATTCTCTACACACATCAAAACCCCCACTTCCTGTGAATAGGCTGCACATTCCTTAAGTGATTCCCGGTTATATCTGAATATTTTTTCGGTTAACTTACGCCCTAAAATAGGCATTTGACCAGGATGAACAACCACTATATCAGAACCTAACTGGGAAGCAAGATCCATTGATTTTTTAACCTCACAGACCGATGAATCTCTGATGGTTTTATTGTGTGATGCTAGATTCACATCTGAAAGTGGAGCGTGAATACTGAAGTTTATTTCATAGGAATTGATCAAATCTAAATCAAAAGAATGGTGTGGATACTCATTAATTATCTCACAATTTCCCACATTCAATTCTGTTAAATAATTTAGTATATCTTCCAGGGGCTGTGGGTAGAATGGAAGGGTGGAAACACTGATTTTCATTATGGAACGTCCTGATGCTATAGTTTATAGAAAATATATCCTTATTAAATATTTCACAACAATTATAAAATCATTCCTTTCTTAAACGAGCAAGTATGGGTATGTTCTTTTTTAAAGCAGCTAAAATAATATTGGCCAATTCAATATCTTTTTTTATCTTGATATTTCCTTTTTTACCAACAGTTGCTGTGAAGAGATAATCTCCATCTACTAAAATATCGAATGGTGTTCCAACTACATTTTTATGGAAATTAAGCACCACATAGTTACCGGAAAGTTCAACATTTACCTGGGTGAATTCATCTACCTTTCGAGATTGAATCGGTTCCACACCGATACTTATACCCAGTTTTTTTTCCACTTCATCTATGGTTTTACCTTTTTTACCAATAATTTTAGGGATGTTTTTTTCATCTATCCAGACAGTGGCTCGTTTATCTGATTTCATGTCCACTTCTACTGTTGCTCTTGGTATTCTTCCCTTTATTTCCTGGGCTATTTCTTTTTCTGCAATTTTCTGGATGGGTGTTTTCTCGAATTTTTCCTTACCTACTTCCATAACTATGGTCTGTTCTCCATAGGTGTATATTTCATGCACCAGTGCACCGCTTTCAAAGTCTTTGATTTCTATTACTGGTCGGGATAAATCCGCTTCCAGCATACCTGTAGGTACTTTCACTGTTAATGAAACATCATAGATGGCTGCAACTTCCCCATCGTTGATGAATATGGTGGTGTCTATTATAGAAGGGATCATACCCAGTTCCACACGGCCGATGATTCTTTGAATGGCATCTATGGGTCTTGTGGCGTGTACCACTCCGATCATACCCACTCCCGCCAATCTCATGTCTGCAAAAATTCTAAAATCCTTAGTTTTTCTTAATTCATCATATATGGTATAATCTGGACGTACCAGAAGTAAAATATCTGCAGTTTTGGCCATATCTTTCTCAAGTGGAGCATATTGGGTTATTTCATCTCCCACCTGTAAATCTCGAGGTGATTCCATGGTTTTAACAATAGCTCCCAAATCTTTACTATAGAAATCAGCAGCTGCCTGGGCGAAAGTTGTTTTACCTGCTCCAGGGGGACCTGCAATCAATATGCCTTTTGCTGTATCTCTTAATCGTTCTAAAAGTTTATTGGGTAGTTTATAATCCTTAAGAGATACTCTGGTCACTGGTCTAACCACAGTTATTTCAACTCCATCAGAAAATGGTGGTTTGGCAATGGATATACGATATTCTCTGAATTGAATCACTGTGGCTCCATCCATCTCTATTTCTACAAAACTTTTAAAATCGCTTTTAGCTCTTTCAACGATTTCTCGAGCCATTTTATCTATTTCAATTCTTTTTAGTGGTTTTGAGTCTATTTTAACCAGTTTTATATTTCCTGGTTTGCCTTTTTTTGCCAGGGGTACCACATTTTCCTTAAGGTGTATGGACATGGTGTCCTCTTGAAAATACTTTCCTATTTCCAAATCCCGGTATCCGATCATTTCCTGTCTAAGATAGATGGCTTCCAATCCCTGGGCTTCGGCAACCTCTTTCTGTACTTTATCACTGGTTATCAGTACGGCGTCATGATCTCCGGCGGTGTCCCTGATCATAGCATCTATTTCCCCTCCCCGGGCCAAAGATATCTCTTCTAGTGTGGGTCTTCTGCCCACATACATCAAACTGATCTTACCATCTACATAGAGTTTTTGCAGATTCTTAAGCTCTTCTAAACCATTAAAACCGGTTTCTCTGCCTTTATTGGCTTGATTTTCTAATTCAGATATGACTGCTTCCGGTATTATCACTTCACATCCGCTAAATTCCTTATCCTGTACGATCTTGGTTATTCTTCCATCAACAATCACACTGGTATCGGGAACGATTTTCATTTCATTTCTCCTGGTATACATTTTCCGGCTGGAAAACTTTTTCCTTGATATATTTCAATTCTCCATTCTCTGGGTTTATCTCCCGGTAAAAACAGGAGAAATAGCCTTTATGACATGCAGCGCCTTTTTGTTTAATTTTTAAAATCACAGCATCTTCGTCACAATCGGTTAATATTTCCTGCACCTTTTGCAAGTGCCCGGAGCTTTCGCCTTTTAGCCATAATTTATTACGAGAGGTGCTCCAATAATGTGCATTACCTGTATCTAAGGTCTTTTTTAAAGCTTCTTGATTCATATATGCCACCATTAGCACTTCAGATGTTTTATAATCCTGTGCTACAGCTATAATCAAATTTTCCCCGTTTATGTGGAGTCTGAAATTTAATGATGGAAAATTCATTTTATCTATAATTCCTTGTTTATATTATTGATTTTTTTTGTTATAATTTTTTAATATTTTATTTAAAGTAGGAGAGTAGCTGAGAGAGATATAAAAGTTCCTGTTTACCTGATTTCATATTCTTTATAGTTATTTTATTTTCCTTTAAATCTCTTTCACCAACCATGATCACGTGTTCTGCCCCTAAGCTATCGGCTTGGGAGAGTATCTTCTTCAGTTTTTTACCCATAAGATCCACATCAGTTTTAATACCGTGTCTTCTTAATTTCTGGGCGATTTCAACGGCTTTTAATTTTTCATCCTTTGATATGGGTGCTACAACAACATCTACAGTTTTAGGCAGGGTTTTTCCTGCACCACATAATCTGACACATTCCATCAACCGATCAAATCCGAAAGCAAACCCGGTGGATTCAACTTCTCCGCCGCCGAATAATTCGATTAAATTGTAGGTTCCACCACCGCTTATCTGTTTCTGGGCTCCTAAATCATGTACATAAATCTCAAACACAACACCCGAGTAATAATCTAAACCACGGGCAATACCCAGATTCACGATGTATTTATTAAAACCAAAGGCTTCTAAAATATCTAACAATTTTTCAAGCTCTTTTACAGCTTTAAACGAGTTTTCATTTTCTGCAACTAATTTTGAGGTTTCTTCAATTATTTCTCGATGGCCTTGCATGTTTATTAAAGTCAGAAGAATTTCACTAGTTTTAGGAGGGATATCAAACGTATTTAAGGTGCTTTTTAATTCATCTATTTCTCCTTTGTCTATAATAGCCATGATTTGATCCTGTTTTTCTTTGGCAACATTTGCTCCATCGAGTATTCCTCTGATTATACCTAAATTCCCTATGTGGATTTCGAAATTTTCCAATCCCAATTCTTCCAGACAATGGGCAGACATGGCTATGATCTCTGCTTCACAATCAGGTGATTTACCTCCGATTAATTCACATCCCATCTGCCAGAACTGTCTCCATCGTCCTTTCTGAGGCCTTTCGTAGCGGAAACAACTGCCAAAATAGTACATTTTTAAGGGTTTTGATTTTTTTTGTAGTTCATTGATGTATAATCTGGCTACGGGGGCGGTTAACTCTGGTCTTAGGGCTAAATCTCTTCCTCCTTTGTCCTGGAAGTGGTATATCTGTCCGGTAATACCTTCTCCTGATTTCATGGTGAAGAGGTTTAGATCTTCAAATAGTGGTGTTTTAATTTCCTGATAACCATATGTTTCAAATACTTTTCTTAAAATATCTTCAACCTGTTTTCTCTCCTTCATTTCATCGAAGAGAAAGTCTCTTGTTCCTCTAGGCCTTTGAGGCATTTGATTCAATTTAGTAGGACCTTTCATAATAATATCACCATTTATGCATATTGGATATGATGCTTTTTAATATGTTTCTAATCTTTAACTATCTAAAAATCTGGAAAGGAAGCACTATACAGGTTTTTACTCATTTTATAAACTCTCATCTTTATAACATAAAAATTTCTCTACCGAGAAAACGTTTTGCTCTCTCTTCCTCTCCTCACTGTTCCATTTTATCTATCAATGGTATTATAATTTATTTATTTATAATTCGAAAAACACTTAAATTAATTTTTATGAATAACATTTAAATTCGTAATACTTATATGATATAACATACTAACAATATTTGTGATTACTATGAGTACCTACAAAGCAATGTTAGTTGTTGTAAAATGCGCAGAATGTGGACATGAAAACGTAGAACTAATTAAATTAGTTATAAGTGAAGAAGACTGGTTAAAAACACAGGAAAAATGTGGGGAGATGATTAAGGAGAGAATTTGGTAGTCTATTTATCTTTATTTGCTTCAATGAAGGCATTCATACTCCATTTATGGCTTTCTACATAAATAATCTGCATAGGCAATTCCTTTTATTGTTCCATAAATGCACTTTTAATAGGCTCCTAATTCACCTGATCCTATCAATTATTTCATGACATCAATTCTACATCCATATTTATCTTCATTTTACTCTTATCACCGAAATATTAAAGTTAATAAATGTCTAACTGTCTGGAATGGTTGCTTAGTAAGTATGGTAAATGAAAAGTTTGGTATAGGGTAAACAAGGCATATATAACATTCTGGTATTTTAATTTGAAAAGATGTCTTGTTTGTGGAGCTGGATGGAGATGGTTACTGAATGGATTAGAAAGGAGAAAATTATTAAATAATCCAATTTATTAATTTTAACTCTGCGGTTCCCATTCTCCATTATCATTGTAATTAGGTGATTTTTCAATACCACAAGCATTCCAAACGGTATCGAATACAGGTTTCAGTAAATCTTCTATTTTATCTTCAAATTCATCAATTAATATTCCTTGAAGTTCCAAGACATCTCTATCAATAATAATATCATTGCTCAAAGAACTTCTTATAGAATGTGATGGAAGAGTATAACCTTTCACATCAATTAAGGTAATAAAAATTGAGATAGGCATATCAACCCCTAGATTTTCCATAGCTTTAAAATATTGATAGATATATTGTATGATACTGCTTTCCCCATAGACTTCATATAAATTATTACTTTCAGTATCGTGGGCACCTATTGCTACTTCAAGAATACCATTTCTAAATATTTGTACATATGAATTAGATTCATCTTTCTTAGGACCACAATAAGTTATAAATCCATCAAAATTATGATGATGGTTCCAACCATTACAATGCATGGGTGCTAAGTTTTTTTGTATATCCCAACCAATATTCGGTAAATCATAATTCATTTCCGAACTAAAAGCATTAATTGGTATCAAATTAATTAAAAGTTTAGCACCATCTTTTAAAAATGCAGGACTATTTCCTGATGATATCTCTGCAATTCTATTTCTTCTAAAATTCTTAATCCTATCATTTAAAGTCTCAGATAAGGTAAAGGCGGTTCTTAATTCTGACACATCCATAGGAAATTTTCCACTAGATGTCCTTGAATAAAATTTATCATGTCCTTTAAAAACCACTCTATGGGGACTTATCCAACTCTTCCCTATTTTAAAAACTAAAGCATAACCATATGTCGAATTAATAAGTTTAACTGCCTTAATATTAATCGTAGGTATTCTAGGTTCAAAACCATGCTTAATGATATTTTCAAGTCTATTTATCTCTTCATCAGGATTAGTAATGTTGAGACCTATTAATTCTTTTGGAATTCCTTTATAACTATCCTCCGAAATACCATAAATTAAAAAACCACCTAATGCATTTGAAAAAGATGAAACATCAGCTAAAAATTCCTTTTTCTCATAATCAGAATTTCCAGGTAAAATTTCTTTATATTCAACTCGCTTACCCTCGGATATTTCATCATCTATCAAATCTTGTAAATCTGTCTCATCTATTTGATCTAAATCTTTTAACATCAAAACACTACCATCATATTTTAAATTATTTCAAACTTTAGCCCATTCATCGCGAACACGGTTAGTCTGTTCAAGTACAGTCATAACAGCTAATTTCTGTTTATCTGGTGGATAACCATACATTTTTAAGTATTCTCTTGACTGATACCCTCATCTTTGCCTGGACACTTTCTCTCAAGGTCCAATCAATGGTTATATTTGTTCTTAGTAGCCTTCACTAGCTCCATTGCTATCTTTCTTAGTACATCATCACCTAAAACCTGCACTGCTATATCATTTACACCCAATTAAATTCAGTTTAATATTTTCATTTTAGAAAGTATTAATTCTTTTAGTTCTCTGAAGTCTTCTTCCCATTCTTTATCAAAATATATTTTAGTAATTGGTTTACTACCGTACATTCCACCATACATTCCTAAGTTTGCACCACCAGAACCATAGGTAACTAAACTACCGCCTCTGTGGATTAGTTCATGACCTCTAATACGGAATTTAATATAACCTGCCTTATTTAAAAGTCCTCTATTTGCTGGTTTTAAATCAACCGAAACAATATCTTTAAACAAATAATCATTTTTTTTAGTTAATTTAGTATAATCTCGTAATCTTATATGGTTATCATACACTTCTAATCTGCCTTTAGTTCCAACAGCTCCTTTAATAAATCCATATTCTGCTTGTTTCTTTTTAAGTGTCTTTAATCCTTTTTTTCTCTTCTTTTTATTAGCTCGAATATTATCTAAGTTATCTACTATGGTTGAACCACATTCAGGGCATTTAGAATTTATTTTTAGTTTATCTATGTTTGTGCAATTCATATTAGGACATATACCAGCATCGTCTTTAATTGCTGGTGGGGTAACTTTTTTAATTTCTGGGATAATTAATTGATAACCACACTCTTGACAGAATTTAGCTGAATCTTCATTCTCACTTCCACACTCACTACAAAAAACCAAAAAAACACCCCTCCTTATCTATTACCAATATTTTCTCCACCCACAATTTAGACATTCCAAATAAGATGTGTGTGTCCCACTTGCTGGAACTTCCACTACATTTTTAGATCCACAATTTGGGCAAATAATATTATTAGGATTCCTGATGTTAGATTCATCTGGGTTTTGAGCTTTGTTTGTAGAAGAAGTTTGTGTGTTGTTTGTTTGTGTTTGTGTGCTGTTGTTGGTACTATTTATTGGTGTGTTAGTTTGATTAACCGTAGAATTGTTATGGTTTAATAAAGGTTGTAAAATATACCCAAAGCTCACCCCTAACAATCCCACAAGCAATATAATAATTATTATCGATGCTTTATCCAAAAATCTAACCCCCAAACTTACAATATCCTATGGTGTTTTTAAATCATAAATATTCCTTTTTTGGTTGTGAAATTTTATATTGTGTATATTGTTTAGCATTTGACCTGCATATACCGCACTTTCCCCGCATATAGTACAGTCTACCATAGCACCACCAATTAATCACTGATAGTATGTACTATTATTATAAACCTTAACTTTTTCTATTTAAGCCAAATCCTTGAAATATGGCGGGCTAGATAAATAACTCTCTAAATCTGCTTAAAAAGATGCTGATAACCTTGCATATATCATTCAATTGGTATGGGGTAAATATGGCATTTTTGATAGTTTTGAACCACTTTATTTGCGATCTATGAGATTTATAAAGATAAAAAGAATAATCAATACATTTAGCTACAAATATGTATCCTTACAGATACATAGATTAAGTGATATGGCTCAGTATATAAAGGTAGTTCATTTAGTAGTATGGAAGGTCAATAATTATTATGTTTATCTTCATTACATATATTTTAAAAATGGCTAGCTGTGATTAGGTGATAGTGTATACTGCCATCATTATTTCAACGATATTAATTTACAACTACAGTACAACACGAAATAGTTGCTGAGAAACGGAAAGTATGTGTAAATGGCTGTTTAGAACTGCTTTTTGCATTTACTTTCTTCAATATATTCTGTCGGTCTCCAGGATATGTTAATTCATAAATTATAAATATTTTCTATTAATAGTATTATATATGGTTCAGGATTCGTCTGAAGTTGATGAAGATCTTAAAAATCGTGTTAAGCAAGATAAAGATCTTCAAACTCGTTTTGAACTTTAGAGTAGGGATAAAAGTCGTTTGGAAACTTTTGTAGATGGTGTTTTTGCTATCGCGATCACTATTTTGGTTTTGGAATTTGTAGTTCCAGTTTTAGAACACTCCAATGTAGCTATTTTAAATTATTTGAACAGTTTATGGATACAATTTTTAGGATATTTTCTTGCATTTTTCCTTTTAGGACTATTGTTAAACAATCATAGTAGACAGTTTCGAAATATAGAATACGTTGATCAGAAACTTTGGTGGCTTAATATTGTATTGTTATCATTTATTGTACTTGTGCCTTTTGTTACATCAATTTGGATTGAATATGGAGACACTACCATTGGAGTTTTGAGTTTCCACATTGATATTCTTATTTCAGGCATCATATTGTATATTAACTGGTCATATGTAAAAAACCATAAATATCTTCTCAGAAAAAATATGACTTCCAGATCAATTTCAATTATTAATTACAGAAATTTATCTTTCCCTATTGCATCAATTATCGCCATAGGGTTCGCTTTTTTTACGCCAATATTGAGTAATGTGGCGTATTTATTAATACTAATAATTATGTTCATTACCCTATTATTATCAAAGCTAAAAATTAAAAAAAAGAATTTTAGAAATTATTTAATTTATATTTACAGCTTTCTTGTTTTAAGATGATGCTCTAAATAGGATTTTTATGTTATTTTTCAAGGTAATAATCATTAAAATGATAATTATTTATGTTTATTGGAACATAAATTAATACACTTATTTCATAATTACAGGAGTTGATATCTTGATAGATTTGTCTCAATTACTAACTATTGTGGTTCCCTTATCCTGGGCTGCGGCAGTAAGTCCGGTTCCATTAATGATTTTCCTTGTTATGATGACTTTGACGGACAAGCCTAGGTTAGCCGGTGTTTCTTTCTATTTGGGAGCTGTCCTCATTCTCTTGTTTACGGTTCTTATTGGTATCTGGTTGGGTAATAGTTTGAGCTCGACAGGTAACTCCAATACAGGCGTTGTCGCTACTATAGACCTTATCTTTGGAGCAGTTCTGTTGCTCTTAGGAATTCGCAGTCTTTTTGAAAAAAGCGATACCGAGGGGCCCGTAGTAAAGTACATGGACGTGGGAAGTGCTGCTAGCACTGCAACTAAATTTAAACATTATTTCATCATTGGTGTTTTTATTTTCTTTGTTAACTTCAGTACTGCCATGCTTGTTATGTCTGCTGGTATGAAGATTGGGTTGGCCGATGCTGGATCGTATAATAACATCATAGCTGTTATTGTTATAACCATTATCACTATGGTGATAATAGAAGTGCCTCTGCTGTTATTCTTTATTCTACCTAAAGCTACTAAGAAAGCAATGGTAGGTCTGAAAGGATGGTTAAGTAAGTATGGAAACATTATTACTGGTGTATTTTTTATCATCCTCGGGTTAATTCTGATAAATAGTGGATTTGGTCAGTTGTGAATGTTTAAACAATATATATTCCGCTTCCTTGAGCCAATTTTCCCATTCAGAGGAATTTTTTTCTTTTTTGGTTTTAATAGCTTTAACAGAAATATATCCTAAATATAGATATTTCATCATTTGAAACAACAATCACCAAGAAATAGTGAATGATGGCTTAAAATGTCGAACTGAACAAATAGCCCTGAGTAATTGAAGAGATAAAAATGATAAAAAATGCAAATATAATAATTTTTATAGGTCTTTTAGTTTTAGTTGTGTTTGTTTCAGGTTGTACTACTAATAATAATTCAACTAATCAAAGTAACAAAGAGATACTATTACAAATTATTTCAAGCTCATCATGGACTGGAAATCTTACATATAATGGTACAAATTATAACATAGAGGGTTCAAGAAATAAAGTTTACCATTTAGGTACTAATCCTGGTCATGTTACAATATCTGTAAAGAAAAATGATGATATAGGAAATTTAACTGTAAGATTACTCCAAGGCACCAATATTCTTCAAACTCAGAGCATATATTCACATCAAGAAGTTTTAAACTTAAATTATAATTTCTAATTCAAATAAATTTAATATGTGAAAATAAAATTAGCAAAATATTCTTACGATTAATTCGCAAAAGAAAATGTAAATGAAGCTAATTAACAAATAATAATTAAACCAGGCTTATACCACGATATAAAAAAAACATTCACATGGATATTATGACTAAAGTATCAAATTTAAAAAAAATTTATTAAAAAATCGGACTTGAAGTATAATGGCTAGTGAAGAAATTTTTATTGGTTTAGCACTCATAATAGGTTTGGGGATATCGCTGCAGTGGCTTGCAAGGCTCCTTAAAATCCCCGGTATAATCTTGCTTTTGCCGGCGGGAATGATAGTAGGTCCAGTTTTGGGCTTAGTGAAACCAGATGAAATTTTTGGAAATGCATTATTCCCATTGGTGACCGTTGGTGTGGGAATTTTATTATTAAAAGGCGGATTAGAGCTCCGGTTAAAACATTTAAAGCCAGTTATCAGTAAGTCTGTTTCGCGTTTGGTTATTTTCGGAGTGATTATTACATTAGCCGTAGGAACTGGGGCTGCGCTTTTACTTTTTGGAGTGTCTCTACAGTTCGCATTTATTTTATCTGCTTTACTAGTGGTTTCAGGTCCTACTGTTGTGGGGCCTATTCTCAACTTTGCCCGTCCTAAAGAACCAATAGGCTCAGTTTTATTATGGGAAGGAATTATCATTGACCCCGTTGGTGCAGCTCTTGCTGTGGCTGCCATAAGTATAATTACTGCTCAAAATCCAAATCCCCTTCTGGACCTTTTTTTAACCATCATTGTAGGTGTTATTATAGGATTCACGGCATCATTTATCTACAACGCAATGGATCGCCTACGTTACATACCAAACGGACTAAACGCAATTATAGCTTTGATGTTGGGCATAGTGGCTATAGCAGTTGGTGAAGTGATATTCTCCGAGGCAGGTCTTTTTGCTGCTTTAATAATGGGTTTTGCTCTAGCTAACAGGGGCTTATCACCATATGGTAGTATAAAAATCTTAACAGATCAACTCGAACCCTTAATAATCGGTATTCTTTTCATCATGTTGGCTGCATTAGTAAATCTTTCTGCATTATATCAATACTTATTACCGGCACTAGGGCTGGCTGCGATACTAATACTCGTCCAACGACCACTAGTGTCCTTATTGTCTACACAAGGCTTAGGGTATAGCAGAGCAGAAAAAATATTCATTGGAGCCCTACATCCACGAGGTATTGTGGCTGCAGCTACAGCCTCATTGTTCGCTATAAATTTAAGTAAGATAGGTTTAGGCTTCCCTCAAATGGTTCCCACTGTATTCATTGTGATACTTTCAACAGTGGTCATCTATGGACTGGGAACTCCAATACTCTCAAGATTGCTTAAGATTGCAGAACCAGAACCCAAAGGTATTGCCATATATGGAGAACAACGATGGGCTCTTGATTTGGCACTATCATTGCATAAAGCAGGTGCCACTGTAATGTTATTAGCCCCAGGACGAGAAAAAGATATTCAAAATCTGCCAGATTCTGAAAATATACCTTATAAAGTTTATACAGGTTCTCTGGATGAATTAGCAGATGATGAAATTGTTGATGATGATCACGCTTTTATAAAGAAAATTGAATGGCTTATAGTAGCTTCTTCACATACAGACGTTATAAAATATACTGTCCATGTATTTATGGAATCCATAGGGTTAACACATATGATTGCGTTCGGTTCTGAACATAAATTACAGGATCAATTGGTTTTTGGAGGAAAAATAGACATATTGGCTAAAACTCCCTATGGTCTTTTTGGCCGGAATCAAACTGAACTTCTAGAAATACTCGATAATGGAGGTAGTTTCAAGGCAATTACAAGTGAAGAACAACCAAAAGAAGGTGGAACACCTACAGGAACAAAACCATTCCTTAGAGTGAACAAAGATGGATCTTTAGCAGTACCTGGAAACGATTCACCCCTTGAAGATGGAGAATACCTTATTGTCATCACAAAAAGAATCCAATAATAATTGATAAAAAAAATGATAATCTTTCATAGGGTTGTTTGTAGTGGTTGAACTTCTTGTCTTTTTCATTATACTTTTAGTTGTAGCGATTTTTTCTAGTTTAATTGGTAAGCTGCCAATTAGTTTTCAGATGATATTTATTGTTGCTGGAATGTTGATTGGATGGTTTGTCACTGGATATGTGGATGTAACCCAGCCTCCCTTTTCTACCATAATTTTTTTGATAGCAGAAGTAGCTCTGGTCCTCGTTCTTTTTAGTGATGCGTCACGCGTAGGATTAAAAGCTCTTGAAAATAAACTGAGCACCAGATTACTTACCATAGGTTTGCCTATTACCATTATTTTAGGAGTTATAATAGCTACTCTATTATTCCCTGGTATACCCTGGTGGGTAGCAGGCATTATAGGCGCTGCTCTGGCACCGACTGATGCAGCATTAGGACAGATAGTTGTTCAAAATAAAAAGGTCCCAGAAAGGATACGGAGTACTATTGAAATTGAAAGCGGATTAAATGATGGAGGTTCAGTTCCTTTCCTTCTTGTTTTTGCTGTCATTGGTTTGGCTGCTGAAGCCTTTAAACCTTCAGTATACTTTATCCAAGTTGCTTTCCAACAGATTGGTTTTGGAATATTAGTAGGCTTGGTTGTTGGAATTGCAGGGGGTTGGTTAGTTTTAAAAGCGAGGGACAATGATTGGATCACTCCAGAGTTCCAGAGAATAGCTTTTTTAGCCATGGCAATACTTACATTTCTGATAGCAGATGAAATAGGGGGGAGTGGATTTATAGCTGCTTTTATTGGTGGGTTAGCATTAGGATACATTGTTAAAGATGCTGGGAAAATTCTAATAGATTTTTCGGCTGCTGAAGGACAATTATTAAACTTGGGAGTGTTTTTCCTTTTAGGAATTGTGGTGCTTCCCCTACTCTTTAATATAACTTGGCAGATACTCCTTTATTCAATTTTAAGTTTAACTATTATAAGAATGCTACCAGTAGCTATATCATTGATTGGCACCAAATTGGGCAAGTCTACTGTATTGTTTATTGGTTGGTTTGGTCCCCGAGGATTAGCTTCTATAGTATTAGCCCTTTTAGCTCTCGATGAATTGAAAGTATTCCCTGGTGACACCACTTTCATTACAGTTGTTTTCGTCACGGTGTTATTAAGCGTGTTCGCTCATGGATTAACGGCATCTCCATTATCTAACCTTTATGCCCAAAGAATAAGCAGAAGTAAACAAAAAATGAGATAAATTTGAATTTAATAAAAAAGGAGGTTAAAAATTGAATGAAGAATTTAAAATACCCTCATTTATGAGGCAAATTGTTATTTTAGCAGTTGTTTTGGTGGCTTTTCTTGGAATGAAGTATAGTTCTGAGATTTTGGGTCCAATATTTCTTTCAATATTTATAAGCATAATTATCTACCCCTTCCTGATTTGGCTGACAAAGAAGGGTCTATCATATAATCTATCTGTTTTAGTAACATTAGTTGGAACCTTGGCTTTGGGTGCCGCAATCATCGGTTTTCTGGTATCTACATTAGCCCAATTAGTAAAAGCACTTCCTAATTTGACCATAAACCCTTCTGGGTTTCTGGCACAGTACGGGAATGAGATTATAAAATTTATTGTTGACCATATTCCTGTTTCAGATTCTGCAGGTTTAATTGCTATTGGAACATTCCTTCTGTTTTCAGTTATATTCCTGGTTTATGAACTCCCTCAAATAAGAACAAGACTTATAAAAGGATTTGGGGCTGACAGTCCAACCCTTAATAAAACATTTGAACTTGTTCAAGATACAGTCGAGTACTTTATAATAAGAGCAAAAGTAAATTTCTTTTATGGTATAGCTGTTTCAGCTATTCTTTTTGTCTTCGACATTAATTTTGCATTACTATGGGGATTATTAACCTTTGTTCTGGGATTTATCCCATATATAGGTATAATAATAGCAGCAATACCTCCAGTATTAGTAGCATGGGCGAAATACGGAATAGTAGGTGCTATAATCATGGGGCTATTCTTTATTATCATAAATACCGTTGCTGAAAGTATTATATTCCCCCGGTTAACTGGAAAAGGTCTTCAGATGTCAGTGTATGTGGTGTTTGTTTCGTTATTTGTATGGGGTTGGGTTTTAGGTCCTACAGGATTTTTAATTGGCGTGCCTTTGACCTTAATTGTTATAAGATATCTGGAAAACTTTGAAGAAACACGCTGGCTGGCTTCACTAATGACAAGCAATGAGGAAGAAGATAATAAAAAAAAGAACGATTAAATTATATTTTAGAACTATTTTATTGGGTATTAAAATTTAAAAATGCCCTTTAAAATAATTTTGTTGCCAATTTTTATTGATCAGTAGTTTTCTACTGTAGAAGATCTTAACTACTATCAAAAAGGGGCTCATAAATAAAATTTCCTTCAAAATCATGCACAAAAATTGAATCAGAAGAATTTTCAAAAAAAGGGATTTCAACTTCAACTCGTGATTAACTTGCTTATATTCTGTTTTTTTATTCTCCAATTCAGAAACTTTATCCTTTAATTTTTCTAATTCCTCTATAAGTTCCTCTTTGGTTTTATCTTCATATATTTTAAAAAACTCTTCTCTTACATACCTCAATTTCTCCATTGCTACCTGTGGTAGTTGCTCAACTTGATCCAAAATAAATGTGTTGGTATATATATTAAAAAGCTATTTATTGTAGTTTTTCTACAAAAATAAAGATTTATGAACGTTATTTAAATCTATTATTTAATATATATAATATATATACATGAAAATAAATGGGCATTTTTTATTAATTTATTTCGAATTATATCCATGTATACCATTTTATTCTTTTATTATATTGTTTATTTTTTATTCTTGCTTACATACAGTTCAATTAAGAGGCTATTATGCAAATAGGGCATCGGAACCTTTAAATAACCTTTGGTAATTAATATAATTAAGGTGGCAAAATACTACCTGATTAATTTACAATGGAGGTATTTTAGTAAATGAACTGTAAAAAGATAATGTACATACCTGAAGCTCAGGACAAAGGTTTAAGGGAAATTATGGATGAAGTAAAAGAAAATGGAGGATATGTGAGCTGCAATCGTTTATTAATTGATTGTGTTGCTATATTTTTAGAGAAATACAAAGATCAAGCCGTGATTAAACATTCACCGGGGATATGATTATTAGGGGGTATTGAAATGGATCCAAAAAGAGAAGAGATGAAAAATAGAATCGAAAGATTGTTAAGGAAATCTGGAATGTCAGATAAAGAAATAAACGATATGTTCGAAGAATACAGCCCGTATAAGGACGGATGGATTAAGATCATTTATCAAAAGATGATATCCGAAAATCGGGCGAGATGGAACATCAGCAGAGAAGAATATCAGGATCTACAATATGCAGTAGATCTTTTAATCGAACCGAAGTATTAGAAGGCTTCCGCATTTTTTGAGGGAATTTAATGAATGAATATGTTGACTTTAAAAAGGAATTACCATTTGTTGAAAAAGCTCTCCACGAAAGAATATTATCACCATTAGAAGAATTAGAGAGTTTTTGTGATAAAGCTAAAAAAGAAAAACTATGGAATCCATGGTGTTTGATCGAAGGACAGGTAAAAAGTTTAGGATCTACTCGTAAAGGTGGTTCTATCATTGATATTGATTTCAATGGAGAACTGCTAACTATTTTCTTTTCTAGAGAACCTGAACTCGATTTGATTGTTGGTGCTGACGGTTATTTCTTTGTAAACCCTTTCCGAAATGATAAAGGTGAATTGGTATTATTGGGCTTAGGATATTGGGTGCCAGATCATCAAAGAGCAACTAACAATGATACAGATCTCGATCCAGAAGAAACCATTCTCTTCATTAAAAAATAGGGGTTAGAACTTAAAACAACAAAAATAAGAAAAAAAGGGAGATCAAATCTTGACAGATAATAATAGTATCTCCCCTGATATAAATGTTTCGCCTCAAGGTTTTAGAGAGGATTTTACTCGAACGATATCTAATCTTGCCCCAGGAAGTATTTTAAATAGTGATGCACCTAATAGAATAGGCAAAAGCACTACTACTTTGAAGTATTATGAAAGTATAAACTGTAAAGTGTTATATCTTAGTGACAGGCATGAGCAGATAAGCGAAATAGAAAAAGGGGAGAAATATAGACATTGGTATGGATTAAATAAAATATGTGAACAAAGGGATGATGAATTCATTGGCCAGTTAATAGATATGAAATTGCCGGCCAGTGTCGTATGTCAATATTGCAAAAAAACATCATGTAAATACAAAAATCAGTTCACTATACCTAAGAACGTCATTGTCTGCGCACCAAAAGAATATCTACCAACAGCATATGTTGATGTACCATGGGATTCAGTTATATTCGATGAAAATATTGACAAAGCCAAAAAAATCGAACCAACACATCCACCTATCCCAAAAGAGACATTCGAAAAATACAATGTGGAGTATGGATACGAATTTTACCAGTATATCGGAGAAACAATTAAGATACCGCCTGACAAAAAAGAATTACCGGGACTCCGACATTATGGAAATATTTTTGCTACAACAATTAAAAGTGTAATTAGTAAAATTAAAGCAAAGAATGTTAAGTTGTGCAAGGGCTCACCCGAATCCAATCTACTTATTTTTCTAAATAATTTAAGTACTACGATTGAGTGGATTTCTTATGCTGTTAAATATGGGCCGAGAGAACATTTTTTTAAACCATATCTCCATTATGCGTTTGATTTAAGAAAAAAATATAATTCTAAAATCATTATTTTGAACACATCCTTAGAAAAATGGGTATATGAAGACATAGCCAAACAATACAATCACAGATTACCTAAACCCATTCATTACAGATACGATTTAATTACTAATGATAGTTTATTGTTGGATTACCAATCAGATAAAAGATCTTGTAGCAGGGAAGGGATTATATCTAAGACTAATTATGGATCTGTTTTAGGTGGAAGTTATGGATCGGAAATTCTGGAAATGGTAGAACGGTCCATCAGCTTCGCCAATAATAAAGGATTAAAGGTGGGGATTATCACTTTTAAAGAAATTGAAGATTATTTAGGACAACATTTCAAAGACAAAGTGAATGTTATTAGTCATTTCAGAGGACATCAAGGGTCCAACAAATACGATGACGTAGATTTACTTATCATCATAGGAACATTCCACACTAACCCGAAAGGACTATTTCAAGCTCATTACATTATAACTGGTGAATATTTAGAACCGGACAAACACATCAATTTTAGGCATAAAAGAACAATAATAAAGGGAAAACAGATCTATGAATCCGATCACCAAAAACTTCATCAGGTAAAATTGTTTAAATTAAAAGAAGAACATGAACAAGCCATATTCCGTAGTGGAGCGCATGTCATTCCCGGTAAAATAGTTATAAACTTCGGTTTCGTGCCAGAGGGTTTAGAAAAAAAACTTAATAATTACAAAATATTCAAAAACAAAGAACAACTACAAGGCTATTTAAGCCGTATCAAAATAGAATAATATAAACCTAAATTCACAAACAAAGGAAATTTTCAGCCTACTGCATGGTAAATAACCATTTTTATCAATTATTTTAACGAACAAACATACTATCATGCGTTAAACTAATTACTCACTATAAAATATGTATACTTATTTTATAGCACAAAACCTGATCAAAGAACAAAGAGCAATTTTTATAGTAAATAACCAATGATTCGCCCGAATTTAATACAAGTCTAGCTAAAATATCTCTTGGATGGTTATAAAAATGCATAATAAGGCAGCAAATATTTGATATCTTCAATGGATTAGAGTACATTTTTTCAAATCAATAACCCACCCTCAAAACCATATCATATGCGGCCGGCAAGCATTAAAACGATCGTAGAATGGCTTAGAGAAGAAACGGAGGACGTTTGGCCTATATTAAAGAAGCCATATAAGGCCTTTAAATGGTTAAATAAGCTCTTATAGATGTTTAAATATAATTTAAATATATATTATTTGTTTTTCAATTCATTTAATTTATTTTCATATTCTTTAACCTTATTTGCATAACGTTCATTATTAGGATATTTTTTTAAATCGTTTCTGTATTCTTTGAGTCTATTCAGACAGGTATTTATTCTCCTTTTTTTAGTTTTTTCAATAAGTTCAGGGTTATTTTCTGCCATTAAATAGAGTTTTTCTTCATTTAGTTCTTTCTTTCGTTCAATAAGTTCTCTTCGTCTATCCTTATCTTTATTAAGTCGAGCATCTGATATTTCAAGATTTAAATCCTCTATTTCTGCATTTATTCTTTCAATTGCGTTTAATCGATTATTTAGTGCTATAAATTGCTTTTGTTGATCTGTCATTAGTTCTTGTAAGTGTTTATTTTGATCTTCTAACTGTTTTATCTTAATTGATGCATCTTCAGTTTCAAGTATTTTATCTTTCAAAGCTTTTATCTCATAATTCTGCATATCTCGAACAACAATCTCAGGTAAGACATCAACATATTTAACTTTAATCTTATCAACATTCATTTTAACATAGGTATCGGTGATAGACTCTACACTATGACCAGTTAACCATAATGCCATAAGATAATCGAAATTTTCATTATTGCTGAGTTTAGAGATAAAGAACTTTCTAAGTCCATGGCAGTGGAAAAATACCGTTCTTTCATGTTCATCAACATAACCGAACCCACATCTGTTGTTTAACTTTCTGAAGTATCTTGGTATACCAGAGTCTTTCATAAACTCTGATCCGTTAGGGAATAAAGGAGAATCCGGTTTTATCGTATGGTTCTTATATTTAATTTTACTTCGTTCTTTCAAATATTCATTTATTGCTTTACAACTTTCGGGACTTGAGAAAGTAATATAAGGTTTGCCAGTTTTAATTCTTATAATATTCCATGTTGGGACTTCATTATTAGATTCAAGAATATTTAAAACATTATTTATGTCAAAAGAGTCTATAGTTATATTTAATGATTCAAGGTAATTTCCGACCGTGAGGCTCCTTAATTCCGCTGAACCCATGCCACTACTGCTAGCAAGCAAAATAATGGCTTGATATTTTTTATTGGCATATGTTAATGCCTTTTCTATATCTTTACGAGTAAGAATATCTTTATCTGTAATTATTTTTGTCTTAGGATCCGTGAAAGTCGTCTGGATATTGTTGGGAATATCAATTTCATGACTTCTGTAAAATGCTTTAACTGTTTTCATAATATTGGTCATGTAACCAGGAGCTTTCTTACTTTTCTTAAGATATTGGATAAATTCTACAAAATGTAAGGTTATTAGGCGGTCGTCCATCCAGGGATGATTAATCTGGTCTTCCCGGGCTTCTTTTATTAATTCAGAAGGGTTCAATTGTATGTATTTTGTGTAAACTTTAAATTTGCTAATGATACTGTCTATAGTAGTTTTTTCTCTATCTTTTTTATTTATATAAAGCTTAAACAGAGGATCTTCAGCTATATTAACAAATAAAACTGGAGTAGTTTTTTCTCCCATGTTTACATTTATGTTATCAATCTATATAAATGTTCTGTTCAGATTGAACTAATTAAAACAAAGTTCCTCTTGGTCTTTGAATGTCCATTATACATCTCCTGAAGAAAATAAAATAATATTCTAGTTTTTATTAATATTTTATAAAAATTTTCCTGTTTGTTGAAGAATTTATTAAAAAAATAAATTGGATAAAAAATTTCATTCATAATATTTTAGGTACTCTCTCATCATTTTGGGGAATGATTTAGCACTAAGGAATCTAAGGCCCAACCTTTCTGCCCAGACTTTAATTCCTTCATCTGCAGCTACTACCCCTGCTTTAAGTTCTTTAGCTAATAAAAGAACATCCAGATCAGGGGCGCTATCCAGTGTTCCTTTCCTTAAAGCTAATCGGTAGCGTTTTCTAAAGTCAGTGATTGCTTTACCAACTACTTCTGCTTCTATTTGAGATTTTTTCTCTCCCCGTGACATCATAACCAGAGATTCTACAGCAGCCTCCCAAATGGCGTTTTCAGATATTCTCATTCCTTTGTTCATCCTTTCTCTCATGTCCTGAACATACTCGTAGAATATTTCAGAGGGTATTTTGGTATCATATCGATTTGGGCTTTTTTTCACTATCCAAGTATCTGATTTTATCATGACTTCTTTAGGACATTCATATCGGGCCATATACTCTGAAAATTCTTTATAAGTAATCGGGGGCATATGACAGCTCATATTGAGTTTAATTCTAGATTTTGCTATGATATCCAATAAATAATCAACAGTTTTGGATAGATCACCTTCTCCATAGACATCTCTTAGCTTATTATCTGTAAATGCAGTGGTATCCAATACAAATCTTTGTTTAGCCAGAATTTTTAACTCCCCCTAATAGTTATATATTGTTTTAATATTTTAATGATCATTCATTATTCTATTATTCAAGGATTGTGAAAATTCTCCATTTAAATAATCTTATAATCCTATGAGTTGATATTTGTTTAAGATATGGTTATTCAAGTTTTTGTCTCTGATAATATTTATTACCATTGTCTATTAAACCAATATACGATACTTATGATAACCGGCCAAACAAAATTAACAGGATTGATAGGTGATCCAGTAGAACACACCCTATCACCTTATATGCACAATGCCGGGTTCAAATACTGTAATTTGGATTATATTTATGTTCCTTTTCAGGTAAAAAAAGAAAATCTAAAGAAAGCCATTGAAGGTGCTCAATCTTTTAGTTTCGAAGGTCTTAATGTAACAATTCCTCATAAAATTGATGTTATAAAATACTTAGATGTTCTTAATAATAACGCAGAACTTATCGGTGCCGTTAACACCATAAAGTTTGCGAATGAGATAAAAGGTTATAATACAGATGGTTTAGGGGCAGTAAGGGCTATTGAAGAGTTAAAATCTATAAAAAATAAAAAGATAATAATATTGGGTGCAGGAGGTGCTTCAAGGGCAATCTCTTTCCAAAGTATTTTAAATGGAGCATCAAAAATTATAATAGCTAACAGAACATATGATAAAGCCTTGAAATTAACAGAAAATCTAATTAATAAGTTAGATGCGGATGTTAAAGCCGTTACATTGGGAAATGAACTTAAAAATGAATTAACAGATGGTGATATTCTCATAAATACCACACCCATAGGAATGTATCCTAATATAAATCAGAAACCACTGGTAACTTCTAGTATGTTGCACGAAGACATGATAGTAAATGATATTATTTATAATCCCATGGAAACTGTTCATTTAAAGGAAGCAAGGAAAGCAGGAGCAAAAACCATATCTGGTATTAAAATGTTGATATATCAGGGAATAGAATCCTTTAAAATATGGACTGGAATGGAACCACCAGTAGAGGTTTTTGAAAAAGCATTGATGGATTATATTTAATGAATGGAGTATTTAAATGGATCAAATTCCCATAACTGACAATCATATACATGTAGATCCGATAAATGGGGAAGGACCGCTGGAAGTGGCGAAAAAGTTCCAAAGAGCGGGTGGTACAGTTATGATAATACCTAACAAACCAACATGGACATTAGGAGATAAATGTACTTTTAAGGAAGCTATGGATCAGGTTATAAAATATGTTGAGGAAATAAATACTCAAACAGATGTCCAGGCATTTGCCATTGTAGGTGCCCATCCTGCAGAGCTCTCTCGGTTAATAAAGGAAGGAGTGCCAATGGAAAAAGCGGAACAATCTATGCGGGATGCACTTCAAACTGCTCAGAAAATAGTTATTCGGGGTAAAGCCATTGGTATAGGTGAAATAGGAAGACCACACTATGATGTGTCTCCAGAAGAGATGAAAATCCATAATGAACTTATCCATTACACATTTGAATTGGCTTTGGATGCAGATTGTGCTGTACAGCTTCATACGGAAAGTTCAGGGGAAGAACAGTTTAAGGAGTTTGCTCAAATGGCAGATGATGCTGGAATAGATAAACAGAGAGTTATTAAACATTTCTCAGGTCCCCTGGTTCTTGAAGAAGAGAATCATGGTTTGACTCCTTCCCTAATTGCCACAAAAAAGGTGATTATCGAGGGTCTAAAAAAAGGGAATAATTTCCTAATGGAAACAGATTATCTGGATATGAAAAGCAGACCCGGTGCGGTTTTAGGTCCTAAAACAGTACCCAGACGTACTAAAGCCCTTATGCAAAATGGAATTCTCAGTGAAGATGATGCCTATAAAATCCATGTAGAAAACGTTGAAAAAGTATATGGTATCCGGTTATTTTAATTTTAATCACAGTTTTTTTAGAATTAACTTAATTTTTTTACTATTTTTTGTTTAATGTCCACCAATCAGAAAACTAACTACACTAATTAGAATTCCAATAATTACTATTTCAATACAAGTTTTAAGGAGGCTCTCCCGGGAAACCTTGGCCAGATAAATACCTAGAATTATAAGTGCAATAAAACAGAGAACTATGGTTGTGATAATTGCAGTTGATCTACTGGCTAATAACAGAAATGGCACAACAGGAACGAATGATCCGGTGAAACTGGAGAATCCATGGGTAAACATACTCATATATATTCTTCTCTTTGCCTGTTTATGTATCAGAGTATCATCCAGCTTTCCCTCGTCCAACATCATCTTCTGCTCAAGTTCACGAATATTACGAACTTCTTCGGCCCGTTCTCCTATAAAAGAACCAAAAGTATTGGACATGGCAAGTGCTATACCGCCACTTAATCCAGTTAGTCCAATAATATAATTAGGGATATCAACTCCTCCAGCACCAACCACTCCACTAGCAGCTAAAGTAACTCCCATAACTGCTAGAATACCATCTAACGTTCCCAGTGCTATGTAACGGCTCATATTAACGTATTCATGAAGAAATTCACGTATTTTCATTTTAATAAATCACCAATCAAAGGATTATTTTTTTTAAATATTATTTTAAAATTAATGTCTAAAATATTTATATTAACCCCGTCCTAATTCTTTATGGGCGCGAGCTAGGTGTCCGGCTGCTAATGCTCCTATTAGGGATAATTCCCCTGCTAGAACGGTTCCACCAACTATTTCTGCGAATTTACTTACATTACCAGAGCCATATACTCCCATGATCTCCAGGCATTCACGGGCGGTTTCCAGTCTAGTTCCCCCTCCTATTGTAGCTAGAGGGACATCTGGAAGATTAACTGAGAAGTAAAGGTCTCCATCCACATCTTCTGCGGTGGTTATTCCCAGACTTCCTTCGACGATATGTGCTTCGTCCTGACCGGTGGCTAAAAACAGGGCGCCGATCATATTAGCATACTGGGCGTTAAAGCCAATACTTCCGGCTATTGCTGATCCTATTAGATTTTTGGAAGTATTAACTTCAACAATAGCTTCAGTAGTGGTTTTTAATTTTTTTTCCACTATAGCTTTAGGTATGGTCACTTCTGCTACCAGTGATTTACCTCTTCCTTCAATAAAATTCAAATTAGATGGTTTTTTATCAACACAGAAATTACCGCTCAATGCCAGGACATGAGCGCCTGTTTTATGATTTAAAAGGTTTAAAGCGTTGTCGGTGGCTATAGTCACCATATTCATTCCCATACTATCTCCTGTTTTAAATACAAAACGAGGATAGAGGTATCTTCCCACCACAACCACGGGATCAATCTTCATAAGCTTACCATGTCTGGTGGTCACTTCAGCTGCTTTTTTTAGTTCCTTAAAATGGTCTTTGATCCAGTTTTTTATCTCCAGTGCATCACTTGCAGATTTAGCTTTAATCACAGGTGCTCTGGTCATTTTATCATCTACAATCCGTACTTTTGCTCCGCCTGCTTCTGTTATGGTAGAACAACCACGATTTACCGATGCTACCAGTGCCCCTTCTGATGTGGCTAGTGGAACATAAAAATCACCCTGTGCATGCTCACCATTAATCTTCAGGGGCCCTGCTAAACCAACTGGTATTTGAATGGTTCCTATTGGATTTTCTATGTTCTTTTTTAAGGCTTCATCCATATCCAGTGAGTAATGGGCAATATTTTCTAATTGAGTATTGGAGTTCTTCTCAATAAAAAGACGTCTTATCTCGACTGCTTCCGAGGTGTTCTTAGTGAATTTGTCAATATCATATAATTTAAGCTCTCCTTTTAAGAGTTTACTTATTATTTCTTCTTTTTCAACCATTTTTCTCACAAATTCTTTTTTTTAGGATAAACAATTAATTTTTTACAATAAAATAATAATTTTGTATAATTTTCTGATTATTAATATAATATTTAATGATATTTGTTATATAGAATGAATTACACTCTGAATAAGAAAATATAAAAAAATAAGTCTTTATTATAAGATATCTTTCATGATATCTGCAATCTCTATAGGCCTACTGGCCACTGTCACACCAGCTTTTTCCAGAGTTTCTATTTTGCTTTCGGCTGTTCCGCTTTCACCTTCTATTATAGCTCCGGCATGACCCATTCTTTTGCCTGGTGGTGCGGTTACTCCGGCGATATAGGCTACAACTGGTTTTTGGATATTTTCCTTGATGAATTTCGCTGCTTTTTCCTCAGCGTTACCTCCTATCTCTCCAATCATAACCATGGATTTGGTTTGGGGGTCATCCTCAAACATCTGAAGAACTTCTCGAAAGTCCATTCCTACCACGGGATCTCCGCCAATTCCCAGACATGTGCTTTGACCCAATCCGGCACGGGTTATCTGATGGGCTACTTCATAGGTGAGGGTCCCGCTTCGTGATACAATTCCTACTTTTCCTGATTGGAAGATGTGGGTGGGCATTATGCCCAGTTTACCCACTCCAGGGGTTATGATTCCTGGCGTGTTAGGGCCGATTACTATGGTGTCTTTTTGACGGGCATACTCCATAATCTGCATGGAATCTTTAACGGGAATGTGTTCGGTTATTATTACTACCAGGTCCAGTTGTGATATGGCTTCGAAGGCCGCATCTTTGGCGAAAGGTGCGGGCACGAATATAATAGATGCATTGATTTCTAATTCTTTTTTAGCTTCCGATATGGAGTTATAGACACTTATTTCTCCAAATTTTTGCCCCCCTTTTCCAGGAGAAGTTCCGGCAACTATTTTGGTATTATAATCCAACATTCCTTGGGTGTGGAAGGTTCCCTGTTTTCCGGTAATTCCTTGAACCACACATCTTGTATTTTCGTCTAAAATTATCATTTTTTGACCCCGGTAATTCTTTAAAACTTGGTTTGATTAAAATTATTTTGATTATTTATTGTTTAAAAATGTATAAAAATTTATTTATCTTAAAATCTGCATTTTCTGTGAGAGTGGAACAGCTAAATCCATTACATTACCGTTCATATAAGCTGAGATGGACATTATAACACTACCTGGTATTACATAGGAAGGTGTACCTTTTTTAACTAGATATACGTTTTTGTTACCAAGGGCAGCCCCCATCATAGATCCTGCAACTACTCCAATGCTCTCAATATCTTCCACTGTAGCAGCCACCACAGGATCGTCTGTTTTATCTGAAACATAACCTACTCCGGGTATTTTAAGTATACCATCGGTTATACCACCACCAGTATCAGTAACACCATCCATACCTTGAGCTGCTTGTATTACAGAATTAGCAACCTTCCCTACAAATGATTCTCCCCCATATGTGTCAAAAGCTACTATTACGGCATCAGGGTATCTATCCTGTCGGATATCTGCTTCAGCGTAAGATATACCTTCTCCCGCCCCTTCAGGGGTAGGTGATATGCCACCAACATCTCCAATATCTTCAGCATTCTCCTGTAGAATATCCACTATAGCTTTATTAATCACTTTCAATTCTTCATCAGGAACAAATGCACTTATTACCAGGTCATCACCGGTTATGTTGGTTAAAGCAGCGGAATATGCTCCAACATTCATTAAATGAGAAATATCGCTTTCTATATTCTTTATTAGACTTGAACTGCATGATACATCGTTTTTGGAGATATCTGCACCGATACATGTTAGTTTCAAACTATCACCTTAGATCTAACCATTCATTTATCCCATTACATAGAATATAATAACCACATCAATTAATTATCTTATATGTAGGGATTAGATATTCATCTCTATATTTTTAATCTTAATATATTTAGTTAATAAAAAAAACACAATTTACAGATTAACAGGATTTATAAAAATTATCAAAATTATTAGATGAATTTTATTTAGTATTTATTTGAATCGGTGGTGTTTATGACTGATAAACCCCTAATATGCGTTCCAATTTTTAAAGAAGATCTGGATTCTGCTAAAAAAACCGCTGATAAAGCTATGAAGTTGGGAGCAGATATATTAGAGCTGAGAATTGATGCCCTAAAAAATCCAGATAGTGATAAAATCGGAAGATTTATGGACACATTTAAAGGAAAGATAATAGCTACTAATAGAAAAACAATAGAAGGAGGTTTTTTTAAAGGTTCTGAAGCTGAAAGAACTAAAATTCTCCGGGAAGTAGCTGAGTTTGCTGAATTTGTAGATATAGAACTTTTAACAGAAAAAAAATATCTTAAAAAAGTTATTAAAGCTTCAAAATCAACTATAATATCTTTTCATGATTTTAAAAAGACTCCCCGTGTAACTGAAATTTTAGAAGTGGTTATGCAGGAGAAAGAAATCGGAGACATGGCCAAATTTGCGGTTATGCCCCACAATATGCAGGATACTCTGATAGTATTCCAAGTTCTCTCGCAGGTTAAGGATACCATCGGAATTTCTATGGGTGATTTAGGCAGTTACACCAGAGTTATAGCAGCTCTTTTTGGTTCTCCATTGACTTTTGCTTCAATAGATGAGGTATCTGCTCCAGGGCAGCTTGATATTGAATCCACCAAACTTTTTTTAGATAAGTTTAAAAAATGGTGATTACGTTGAAATTACGCAACATAATTATCCTGACCTTATTAGCACTTTTAGTAGTGTCATCAGCAATTTTTACCATTTCTGAGCAATCAAACAATCTGGAAATAACACTAAAAACAAATGGGACAGATATTAATGTTCAGGCATCATCTTTATTGTTTTTTAACAGAGCACCAGAGTCAATGATAGCAGAAATGCAGGAAATTGCACTATATGATCTACAAAGTGATAATAGTACGGTGGATAGCGTTAAAAATGATATGAAAGTTATTGCCCAGAAGTATAATTATAATGTTACAGTGAAGATTGATTC
The DNA here is from genome assembly GCA_021372715.1 of Methanobacterium sp. Taxonomy (GTDB): domain Archaea; phylum Methanobacteriota; class Methanobacteria; order Methanobacteriales; family Methanobacteriaceae; genus Methanobacterium_A. The sequence continues at coordinate 36,554 of JAJFTX010000013.1, forward strand.
CCCATTTGGGATTGATAAACTTCCCATGCCTGCCACTGTAAGAGGTACTTCCATGGTTCCCACACTTCAGGATGGTCAGTCTATTGTGGTACTTAAAACTAATGAATTTAAAGTAGGTGATTTAGTGGTAGCCCGTCATCCCACCTATGGATTGATAGTAAAAAGAATTTCTCAGATAAAAGATGGCCAGGTCTATCTTATGAGCGACAACCGAGAGACTATAGTGACTAGTAGTGGGATCATGAAGGGATTAGACACTTGGCTTCCTATTGAAAATGTTGTAGGAGTAGTAAAGATCTATTAACATCATAGACTAATTTTTTAATAATATTTGGATGTTATAAAAACAATTTATTCCTATTTTGAGAATATAAATAAAAAATAGAAAAAAATTTTAATTCAAATTCGTTTTATCCCATCTCAGATAGTCTTTTAACCCTTTTCACCATATTGGGATGGGTGGAAAGTAATTCCATAATCTGACTGCCGGCACCTATTTTAGTTCTTGTATATTTAAGTTCTTCCAGCTCAGATTGACTTATAGTGCCGTCCATATCTGAATCGATCTGTTTTAAGTCATTCACGACATTTTCAGTATTGGAAATATCATTGACGAAAAAAGCTTTAACACCTTCCACTTTTTTTAGTTCATTCTTATCTGAAGTTGCTGTACCATAAACTAGTTTATATAGGGCACTTGCAAGTTCATGTGGCTGGTTTCCCAGACTTACGCTTCCTTGATCAGCATAATATTCCCTTACTCGTGAAATGAATAGAACGATCAACTGGGAGAGTAAGTAACCAACTAATGCGGCAATTCCTATGAGTCCGGCATTATCATTTCTATTTCCACTGAATAGGGTGCTGATGAAGATATAATAAAATATTAGTGGAACTGCGCTTATCAGGGTCATAACTGCCATGTCATTATGTTTTATATGTGAAAGTTCATGCCCTAAAACTGCTTTTAACTCATCTTCATCCAGTAGTTTTAGTATACCTCTGGTGACACAAACCCGACCATCACCTTTACTTCTTCCGAAGGCAAAAGCGTTAGGGATGTTAACTTCAGAAATTCCTACCTTTGGTTTAGGAATACCTGCTTTCATGGCCATATCTTCCACCATTGCATGGAGTTTCGGCGCCTCTTGTGGTGAAACATACCTCACCCGCATGGACATCTCCACTATCTTGGGTCCCAGTAAATACTGGGCCATTACAATAACTATAGCTAATATAGCATAGAGGGTAGGGCCACCGAATCCCAGGAAATATCCTACCAGGGTAACGATTACGTAAAGAAGGAAAAATAATAAGGCAATAGCCAAATATAACCTCATGGTTAATCTGATGGTTCTAAATTTTTTCATGATTATATCACCTGATTTCACATTTTAATTAGCAAAGAACTATATAAATATTTCTAATAATAAGCAAAAAATATTAATATTTCCTCATTAAAATAGCTCTTTTATTAATATTAGAAAAAAGAATCAATTTTCCTTATTCCTTATAATAAGATTTTTACTTAATCTCTTTCTTTATACCAGTATTTGTATATCAAATAGACAACCACTATAATTACACCAATTACCACCAAGATATCCATATAACGGAAATACTTTTCAATAATACTCCAATCAGGTCCTAACATCACCCCTATGTATCCTAAGGCGAAGCACCAGGGGAGTGATCCCAGAAAGGTGTAGATAGTGAATTTTTTAAGGTCCATCTCTGCTATTCCTGCAGGTAGAGATATAAAAGTTCTAATTATAGGAAGCACTCTGCTGATTAAAACAGCTTCATGACCATATCTTTCAAACCAATCATGAGCCATATCCAGTTTATGATGACTGATCAACACATATTTGCCATATTTCTCTAGGAAGGGTCTCCCACCTTTAATACCTATAAAATAGGCAATCCAAGACCCGATCAAATTACCAACCGCACCAACTATAGTTATACCAATTAAGCTCATCTTCCCCTCATAGGCAACAAAACCAGCCAGAGTCATTATAACTTCACTAGGAATGGGAATACAGGCACTTTCTAGGGTCATTCCTATAAATACACCCCAATAACCTAAATTTTCTATTAGATGGATGGCAAATTCAGTTACAGATTCTACAATTCCTGCCATTTTAAATAGTCTCAATTTCAATTAATATTAAATAATTGGTTTAGCTAAGTTAGAAAATTAAACTTATTACATCATTTTAATGATTTTTACAGATAAAATCTATTCAAATTTTAGGTGTTTTAATGAAAAAAATCGAATTTAATATGGAAGTTATCCTGATATTCTTAAGAGGATTATTAATGGGAACTGCCGATGTTATTCCTGGTGTTTCCGGGGGGACCATGGCATTGATCACCGGTATTTACCAGAGATTAGTTCATGCTATAAGTCAGCTAAATGCCAACTTTTTTATTGCCGCTATAAAAGGTGATTTTGCAAGATCCAAAAAAGAACTCCTTAAATGGGATCTTGGTCTATTCATACCATTATTATGTGGTATTGGCTTAGCAGTGTTGACTATGTCAAAGATTATGACTATTATGTTGACTGTTTACACGGCAACCACCTATGCATTTTTCTTTGGTTTAATATTGGCTTCTGCAATATTTGTTTATAATCATGTGGATGAATTAAACATAAAAAACATCACTTTTTTAATAATTGGTCTGGTCTTCGCCATAGTATTCGTTGGTTTGAACCCTATACAGGCTAACCATTCTTTACCAGTTACATTCCTTTCAGGAATGGTGGCTATCTGTGCCATGATACTACCAGGAATTTCAGGTGCGTTTATATTGCTTCTATTAAACCAGTATGAATATATGTTAGCTGCTTTAAACAATTTAGACTTAGCAGTTATTATAACATTTATAGTGGGGGCATTAATTGGTATATTATCATTTTCACGTCTCCTGGACTACCTATTAGCGCATCATAAATCAGTAACTATGGCTTTCCTAGTGGGATTAATGATTGGTACCCTGAGGTTGCCTTACAATAAGATAGTGACTACCATGGGTGATAATATTTTAATGGTGATTATAGCTGGGATAATTGGTTTTTTATTAGTCATCATCTTAGAAAAACAATTCGAAAAACATCATCTGCACTGGGGGGCTTAATAAACCTCCTAATTATTAATTAAAAGTAATAATCTCTTTTATCATGTCATCCTGTAATATACTAATATTATTCTAATAAAACTTCTTAAAATCCTGTGGATTAAAACCATAATTTAAAATAAGAGTTCTATCCTCAGAGGATAATGAGTTTTCTTCTGCAGGAGGAATGGGACGTCCTTTTTTAGCCAGTATAATTCCATTTTTTTTATTAGCAGCAAGGAATTTACCAGCATCTCCATTGATGATTATTTTACCTTTAATCATATCAATAGCAGTGAAATCATCAGTATCACCATTAATGATCAGAGTACCGCCATTTAAAAGGGCTCCGCTGTTTTTACCAGCTGATCCATTGATCCTTACCACTCCCTTTCTCATAAGTATACCGGTGCTTAAATCCACATTGCCCTTAAATATTATCTCTGCTTCACGGTTTAATCTTGCCCCAACAGTATCTTTCACTGTTTTATCATCTATTATTAATTTATTCCCTATTAATTGGCCGGAGACGAGTTTATCACCATTCAATCCCTGATGAATAACATCAGTAATGGATCTGAACTTTTTATATCCTTTAACATCTGTTTTAACCTCTACCAAGTTACCCATTGGTTCAGATACCTTTCCTTTAACGTATATATTACCCTGGGCCATACTGATTCCCATTCTGGTGTCAACATCGCCATCTACGTAAACATCACCTACAGGGATGTCATTACCTTTACCACCAAAATATTTTAGATCTACACCCATACTAGATGAAAGCCTATGTCCTGTATTTCCATTTATACGGATATCTCCACCTTTTTTCAGATGTTCCACTACTTCTCCAAAGGTTAAGTCATTATGAGGGATCTTCCAGCTGGGATCAAGCTTATCTCCCTTATGTTGCCAGTGAAAATTAAAGGTGAAATCACAAAGACAGTCAACAGGTTCAGGAGATTCCACTACCAAAGTCTCTTTTTTTTGACTTTCTTCATCTGATTTTCTGCCGAATAAGTTAAGCATTCGTTACCTCCAGAAGAATTTATGTTGTTTTTAATCATAAATTTTACCATTTTACTAATAATGCACTAAAGTATAATTAACACCGGCATCGGTAACGTTGATTACGATATAATGGTGATTGGGAGGATGACCTATCTCTGCTGGTGCCCCCGCACCTCCACTAATTATAAATGGTGTTTTTCCCCAAATACCAGTGTAATAGTTGTGTATGTGGGAAGCAAATATCATGGTAACATTATTTGAATCGAAAAGTCCTTTAAGAGTATCAGCACCACCCGGTCCATTAACATCCATACTATGTTCTTCTTCATCAGCATTAGGATTATATAATGGTGTGTGCATGAATATAAATCTATATTTATAATTCTGGCTCTGATTTAACTGTTCTTTCAGCCATTTCATTTGTGTATCATTTAGAGATTCCCCATTGGCATTGTCAATTATGATGAAATAACTGTTTTTCTCAGTAAAATTATAGTAAGTGGGCGAACCGAATAATGATTGGTATATCTGTCCTGATGGATCTTTTTGGAGTTCATGGTTTCCTATAACAAATATAACTGGTTTATCAAACCTAACTACTTTACCGGGGATTAAATAATCGTTTTTAAAATTGTATAATTGAACTGCTTCAGAACTTAAATCTCCACCATTGATATTGAATAAGATATGGGGATAGTTGGTGTTGATATTGATGATCATCATTTTGAAATTTCCCTTATCATCTCTTTCATCTCCAGAATAAGTGAAGGTATAATTACTTTCTAAGTGACTGAAAAGAGTTAACTGTTCATGATTCCAAGCAGATGATTTTTGAGCAGTATTAGAATTGTATAAGCCTATGAAGACTATAATTAACATTAGAAATAAGATTATAAATATAAAGATTTTATTTTTCGATGGTTCCATCATTCTAATAATGGATTTTAGACAAATTATATTTATCGCGAAAATGTTATGTTGAGAATGATGAATGAAGAAATTATTAAATTCTTGGCCTGTATTGGAGTGGATGCTAGATACATAAGCTTATATGATAGATCTATTTTCATCAATAACCTTAGATTTTCCAGGTTTTCCCGCAAGAGAGAGGAACAATTTTTAAGAAATTATCCTCAATGGGAGGTGGTAAGGTCTAAAGATTTCCAGAAAATATGCATCAGGGCATCAAGGGTTTTAAGTCAGTCTCTTAAACCAGGAGAAAAAATATTTATATTCATTAATGAAGGTTGCGCCGATTTAATTCTTTATTTAATATTAGAATCCTACAAGCGGAAATATGGGATAGAAATAATTTATGATGATAAATTGGATTCTTCAATGGAATCTGAAGTGGATTCAATAGCTTTATCACTTACATTGGACCAGGAAGTGATAAATATAATAAATCAGATGATTAACGGTCACAAAATCAGATTATCAGAAACAAAAACAAATGAAGGTTTAAAAATCATTTATCCCTTAATTAATATCCCTGATTCCTGGATAAAGATTTGGGAGAAGAATAATAACTATAAATGTACATTTAAACCCATGGATGGGACTTCTAGGGATTTAATAAGATTTTTAGAACAATATATACCTGATGTTCGGGAGAATATGTTTAAATCAGCTACAATTTTATCTTAGAATAATATGAAATGTTTAGGATGAGTCTTTCGTTCGATTAATAGATAGTTTTGTTAAGGAAAAAGAAAATTATATATCAAAAATTGAACAGTGAAGTCTGTTTATCTCCATTTTCTTTTTTAGAATTTAAATCTTCTGGATCATCTTCAGATTTATCAAGAGGGGTTTTATCTTTTCTAGCCAATCTCCCCCCAGATGATTTATCTGGCTTTTTAGTTGTTTTTGTAGTGGCAGCAGATTTAGATTTTCCTTTTGATTCAACCTTATTTTCAGGATTGTCCTTTTCAATCTTCTTTTTAGTTGATTTAAGTTCTTTGTCCTTATTTTCTTTATTTGATTTAACTTTTTTACTCTTTTTTACTGGTTTTTTACTAGTTTTATCTTTTTTTTCACCGGATGATTGTTTTGTTTTCTTCTTTTTAGGGATCTTCCTGCTTCTGAAGACTTTTACTTCGGCATCATCCAAGTTGAAATAATCTGCCAGTTCTCGAGCCAGGTCGTTGTTCTGGAACATCATCTCCAGATAAGGGAATTGCTCCTTTACTATTTTACGGGAGGAGTGAGTTTTTTCACCAATCTTATCCGCTACCCTATCCCTTAAATCACGCTTAGCGCGGCTTTTGGAAAGTAGAGCATACACAGAGGAGTTGGTGTATCTGGCGAATTTTTTATAAGTTTCATCCTTAGCCAGAGCAACACCCAGACTCATTAAATCATAAGAATACTTCCAATAACCGTAATTACGGGTTTGAAATGCCCTGCCCAAGTAGGTATCTGCTTGAGATATCATTTCATAGGCTTGCTCAATTTCATGTTTTTTTTCATATTCCCGGGGAATGTTCTCAGTAATTAGTTCAAGAATAAAGGCAGGATCTGCTTCGACTCGCATAGCTTCTCTTATGTGTTGTGGATTTTTGCTTTTAAGCACTCCTCTTACTGAATCAAATATATTATGGATTTCATCTTTTTGAGAGATGATTTCTAAATCCGGGGAAGTGATGTTTTTCTTTCCTCTTGCCATTATTTCCAGATCATTTATAGCGGATCTTAAATCGCCTTTGGATCGTTTGGCTAGGGTTCTTAAAACATATTCTTCGAATTCAACACCCTCGTTTATACAAATCCTCTTCAATAGGGCTACAATGGAGTTAGTGTGAATTTTTCTAATGTTTATAACTTGAGATTTGCTTTTTAGGCTTTTGATTCTTTTACTGTAAGGATCATTGGCCATCATGATCATGGGGTTTTGACCCTCTTTTATAATCTTAGATATGGCCCTTATACCTCCACGATCATCTGTTCCATGAATACCGTCTACTTCATCCAGAATTATCAGTTTCAAACCTTGATTGAAGAGTGATCCTGAAGCTGATGCTTCACCTACAGTTCTGAGTAGAATGTCATAGGATCTTTTATCGCTAGCGTTGAGTTCAATAAAATCAGCAAATTCATCCGCAATCAGATGGGCTAATGTAGTTTTACCAGTACCTGGTGGACCTACCAGTAATAATGGTTTAGGGTGCTGTCCAATTAGCCAAGCATCAATCCAATCTGAAATTTCATCTTTAGCTTTGGCATTACCCAGAACTTCCTTAAAATTTTTAGGGCGGTATTTTGTTGTCCACAACATCTGATCTGCCTTAATATTGCTTTATTATTTTAAATTAAATTCATTTACTAGCTTATAAGGTAGAGAATCATTATTTAATATTTTTATCTTTAAAATCAAAGATTTTTGAATTTATTCTTTACCCTTCAATAAAAATTTGGTTAAAAGAGCTTCTAATTGGATTCGAGGGTTGGATCCTTCTCTTATACGGTAATCGAATTTACCTATGTTTTCTATTAAATCTACGTAGGCATCCTCCTCAATTAGACCTTCCATAGCCATTTTAGAGACTTCCTGGTAGATCTGGGTTATCATATCCTCTCCACTGGTACCCTGTACGACCATCACTTCTCTTAGTTGGTCTCGGGCTTCCATGAAATTCCCTTCAAGGGCTTTATTAATGATTTTCCGCACATCCCGTGGTTTGGCTTTTGATACTACTTCATGGACACTTTCTTCAGTGATCTCTTTATCTATAGTTGAAGATGCCTGTAATATGTTAACTGCCCTTCTCATATCGCCTTCAGCGAAATATACGATACTTTCCAGTGCACTAGGGGTGGTTTGAATATTTTCGGAGTCTGCTATTTTCTTCAACCTCTTGATTATTTGATGTCCTTTAATGGGTGTGAATCTGAAGATGGCACATCTGGATTGTATGGGGTCGATGATTTTTGAGGAGTAATTACAGGAGAGTATGAAGGAGGATGTTTTGGTGTACATTTCCATTTCACGGCGAAGAGCATGTTGAGCGTCTTTGGTCATGTTATCCACTTCATCTAGGAATATTAATCTGAAAGGGGCACCTACCGACTTTAAACGGCAGAAATTTTTTATATCCTTTCGTACTGTATCAATACCCCTAGCGTCTGATGCATTTAGTTCTAAAAAGTTCTGACGCCAATATTCTCCTAATACAGTTTTAGCCAAAGCCAGAGCTGTTGTTGTTTTACCCACACCTGCAGGACCGGTGAACATGAGATTGGGCATACTGCCCTCAACAACATATCTTTTTAGTCTTTGAATAATATGATCTTGACCAACGATTTCATCTAAGGTCTGTGGTCGGTATTTTTCAACCCATGGTCCGTTCATTTAATCACCGTTTTTAGTTTATGAATGGGATATTTACTATAATTTTTTATTTTTTATACCAATAGAAAAAGTACAGTTATCCTGTCTGAATTTTTTTCTGTTTTTATGATAAATATAATCGATCCATAGTGAAATTAAGGATTAAAAAAAATTTCAATTTATAGGATAAAATTTTATTGAAACATTAAATAAGGATTATTAATCAATCTATTTGGAAAAATAAGGATAATTATACATATAATGATTTAATAAAAGAAATCTCTAAGTTCAGGATGTAACTGTTCCTTTATACCCAATTCATCCAATAAATGACCATAGGATTCATTAATTATCTTAAATTCAGGCCGAATCATAGCCCTGAAAGCAGCGTAACCCATAACCTTACCATAGTTTTCTGTTATAATGTAAATGATTTTACCAAAGTTATCTTTAAAGCTCTGTTCTCTCTCAGATAGGGGAATTTTTTCTGCATTTTCCCTTATTTTGTTAAAATCAATGGTTGAATTACTTTTTACATCCACACCATCCAGAAGTTTCCTGCAGTCTTCAACAGGTAAAAACTTACGAGTGAGTCCCCTGGCCGGTGCTACTCCCATTATTTTACTGGCACCAATGGACATGGCCCGGAATATAGATTCATATATTTTTAGTATAAGATCAACCCTTTCAGCTTCATCTTCCGGGATTTCAGTCACTTTCTTTAATTTTGGGAAAGTAATCGGAGGTTTTATAACAGGTATACTGGTTCCCGATGCTTCTTTTGTTGTCTCAATTGGTGTTTCTGGTGTGGTGGTTTCTGTTATTGTTTCTGTTTGTGTTTCTGGTGTGGTGGTTTCTGTTATTGTTTCTGGTTTGGTTGAGATTTCTTCGGTTTTTTGTTTTTGTTTGGTTAGTGAAGGAATACCAAATCCATCTGTTTTTACACCAGCATCTGATTTTTCTTCTGATAATGATTGCGAAGTTTCAGTAACTTTTGTTTTTGGTGATTCATCTAATGCTGCTACAGTTTCTTGTGATTCATCTGTTTCTTTAGCTTTAATTGGTTCTATTTGCTCATCTAAGGTTGTTGCTGATTCAGGATTTTCATCTTCCAGAGGTAATTCTTCAACGGATATTGAAGATATTTCATCCGCTTCCACCTCATC
>JAJFTX010000035.1 GCA_021372715.1 Methanobacterium sp.
AAACCTCTCAAATGGCACTATATTAATCCTTTATTTTTATAAATAGAGGTTCTATGATCCTCTATTTAAACATTTACATGTTATTAACTATTTTAAAAAAGTGCTATATGATAGGATGAAATCATTAACATTTCACTTATATGATATTCATAAGGGATAAATAAGCCCAATACTGATTTAAGAAGTGGAGCATGGGTAGAGATGTATGATCACTTGCTTGAGATGTAAAATTTATTTTGTATTATAGATTTATTGTTAAATAAATTAAATTGGATTATGAAGATTATATGTATTTTATATAAATTTTCAAAAATCGTATTTTTTATTCTATTCCAGAATTCGGTTTATGGATGCTTCGGTTCGCAGTGTAGTTGGGCCCGGGTCACAAACTCTTAGAATAGGTTTTAGAGCTATATTTGTAAAATACTCTAATATAATGTTACTTTAATTTTCTATTTATTATAAATCTTTTTTATTTTTTTGGGGGGATTATACAGAAAGAATACGAAGTAATTTTAACTTTTAACTGAAAATGTATCTGAATAAACAACCTCAATTTTCATAGTTTTCCCATAAATCTTCCCTTTAACCTTTTTTTGAAAATTTTTTAAAGGCGGAATTTTTCCATTTCCTACAATCTTTAAAACTACTATATTATTTTGAGATTGGGCATTCACTGATTCTATTTCATATCCGCTGCCTGCAAGCCATTCAAATTGATGCATTACTAACTGTTTGGGTTATTATGTTATTTAGGGTTGCATTGTAACCGTTGTAGCCTAATGGAATGATAATTATAATTAAACAGACTAAAATAGTAACAATGCCTTTTCTTTTGGCGACTAAAGACCGATCTAAAATTGTTACCTTTGAATATCCCATAATTCCAAAAAAAGCGGTTCCAGTAATGATTATGGCGAAATAGTTGGTCATAAAAAGCAGAATAGGATACTATTTTTCAATCTGGATCTTCGGAGGTCTGTTTAGAATCCTCTTCATGGTACTGAGCAAGCAATTTCTTTTCTCCATCCATTTTAGGAAACTTGTAAAACACGATAACTGCTCCAATTAGAATTGCAATGATTCCTGCAAAATAAGCCAAATGATCTCCCGCTAAAAATGAAGTTTTTGCACTGGATATGATCTGGGCCGAATATTGGGGCTGCTGCTGTGCAAGAGCCTCGGCACTTGCAAATGATTTTTGAAGTGTTGCTTCAATGCCGCTGGTTATTTGCTGTTGAGCTGAGGTGGATAAATTGTTAATTTGTGAAGCAATTGACTTGGAATAACCAGCTGTCAGCAGCGCTCCGAATATGGAAGTCATTATGGCACCACCAAAGTCACGTTGGAGGTCTGCTGTTCCCGAAGCCATACCTTCTCGTTCAACAGGTACTGAACCTGTAAGGGAATGAGAAGCTGGAGTTCCAGCTAATCCGACCCCAATTCCAACAAAGGCGTAAGCCAACCCCACCTTCCAGTAAGGTATATGATCCTGCCATAAGACTAACATGGTCAGGAAACCTAGCAAACAGAATGCGTAACCTGCTAGGAGAGTGAATCGGGAGCCATGGGACTCAACCAGTTTGGCGGAGTGTGGTGCTACTAAAATCATGAGTATTGCCGCTGGTAAAATTGCCAACCCAGCATCCAAGGTTGAGTAGCTGAGAATATTTTGTAAAAACTGCTGACCAATATACATAGCACCCATGAGAGCTCCAAAAACTATTATCCCTGCACAGGCCGCTACCCAGAAGATGCTGCGACTGGCAATTTTAAGATCATAAAGAGGATTCTCTACACGGCGTTGGCGCATGATAAATAAAATTCCTGAAACGAGGGCAATGATTACAAAAATAATTATCATAGTTCCTGAGTTAGGTACTGGGGCGAAATTAATAGCGAGAATCATTGTGCCCAGAAAAATAAGAGATAATAACCCCCCGATATTATCAACAGGATCTTTTGTTTCGTTAATATGGGATGGAATGAATTTTATGGCCATGATTAAAGCCACTACAGCTAGAGGTAATGTTATAAGAAACACAGAACCCCAATAAGCAAATGTAAGAAGATAACCTGAGAGTAAAGGACCCATCGCAGCTATGGCGGCCCCTATGCCTGACCATAAAGCGATAGATCTGGTCCTTTTTGGACCAGACCACAAAGCAGCTATCAGTGCCAAAGTGGTTGGAAAAGCCATTCCTGCAGCTAAACCACCGACAATACGGGCTAAAATAAGGATTTCAACAGACGGAGCAAAACCAGCAATAATAGAGGCGGGTATGGCTAGCAGAGTACCGATTATCAGCATCATCTTACGTCCGTGATGGTCACCTAAAGCACCAAACCAAAGAACTGATGCAGCTAGACCCAGTGAGTAACCTACCGCTACCAGATTAATTTGAACCTGTGAAGCACTAAAAGCAAGACCTATAGATGGAAGAGCTACATTAGCCACTGATAAGTTCAGATTGGCCACAGCAGCCACTAAAATAAGGCTGGTTAGAGCTATCATTCCGGTTTCAGAATTTTTATTTTGCTTTAAATCCATTTTATCCCACTTATCATCATTTATTATCAAATAGATATGTTAAAAAAGGGATATATTACCATTTACATAAAACTTTTAATTATCAAATAAATTAGTGTATTAAATTAATTAATAAAATTTTACTTTTAAAAAAATTCAAAAAAAATAAAAGGTTAGGTGTTATATTTCTATTTTAGGATATTATTATTGGAATGTGTGTTGGATTGTGTTTGAACTTCTATTCTTTATTATAATCTTTTTATTGGGTTAATTTTTTGAGGCCTCCATGTGTTCCTTAATTTTGTCTGCCATTTTGTAATTCTATGGATAAATTTGTCTGGTGGTTTTATTTAGCCATCTGTAGCGGGTTTTTAGTTAAAATTATAAGTTCTATCCCTGTAAAATAGTATTTAATTAAATGTGATAATATTCACTAAAAATTCAATTGTCTTTATTTTTTGGTGAAAAAAGATAATTAATTTGAAAAAGTTCTTTGTAATAAATTTAATTAACATGATTCCGATTAAACGAAAAAACCACTCAAAGTGGTTAATAAGAAATGATTAACAAGATACTGAGTTTTAAAAAAAATAATAGTTAAATAGAATTAAAACATTCAGGGGTTATAGGGTGTGGCGTAAATCTCATTATGGAATGATAAAAAGATTTTTTGTTTTTATACTATTATTAAATCTGATAAGTGTCATTATTTGTGGAGCTTCCTTTGCAAATGAATCATCAAATGTTTCACAGAGCACATCGAGTGGAAATAGTGAAACCCTCTTACAATTTAGTTATTCTTTTGGAGATAATCAGAGTGTAGATGAGTATCCTAGTTATGTTCGGGGAGAATCCTCATCCACTGACCTGGTCAATCAGACAGTGAATTTTCTGGACTTATACGATTGTTGTTCTGTACTTATACACGTTAGTGATGGCCATGATATTATCGCACACAGGAGGGACTCCAGTTGGCCCAGAATTATCTATATTAATGATTCTTTTAAGATTTATGGGAAAGATGCCGTTGAACAATATAAAACAAACGAAGGACTTAAAGATTTTTTCCACGTATTAATTACAAATGATGGATGGATAATAGGTTGTGGTGGTACCAGTGAAAATTTGCAATTAGAAGATCTTGCCGCTGAAATAATGAGTTTTGGAAGTATAAATTACAATTTCCTGGATCAAGCCAAACTAATTTTAAGTTGTATGACCAAAGGACATTTTGTTATCAAATCTCCGGACAATAATGTGGGAATAGTTATTACCAACAACAATACTCAAACAATTTTTGAATATATGTATAAAATGAGTGATGGCGATTTTATCTGCTGCCCAAACGACCCTTTCTATTTCCAGGAGGGAAAATATACCACCATTAATACGGATCCAGTTCTAGCGGCCATTTACATCGCTGGAACAGATAAGTATGCCCAAATATTAAGGCGTAATTTAATGACATACGATGTTTTACGAACTTCAGGTTCAACTCTAATAACTGTCTATGCTTCTTTTGATGGGGGCACTCTGGTGAATGGTAGTGGGAGCCCCGATGATGTAATGTTTAGAGATATATTAATTTATGGCCAAACATTACCTAAAATCCCGGGTAAAATCAAGATTGGAGAAATTTTATTCCATACATCTAAAAATGAAACCAAAAAAATAGGCCCTGCTATCAAGGTTTCATCAGATACTATTGGAATGCAAGATAGTGGACTTCCAACATCTATATTAATATTAGCTATTATTTTCACAATCGGAGGAATATTAGTTAATAAAAAAACATAATATTATTTAGTAAGGTTCATTTTTTTAGGTTCAAGTCTTGATTGTTAAAAAATAAGATTTATTGCTTGATAATATATTTAGAAATTTTAAATTACTTTTTTTAGGTTAATTTAGATTCGTTCTGCTTTCGATTTTTTAGAATACTTTTTTTAGATGCCTTTGCCGGAGTTAGGATGCCGGATTATCTTCCAGTATTAGAGATTTAAGTAAATAAATGGTATTTTGTTAATCTCTCTGACAAGGTTTGAGTTACCTAAAAACTTCATTTCAGATTGTTAATTGCTTGGGAGTTTAATTTATTAATATCTCCTTCAGATCCATATTGATAAAGATTCACAAAGGTGGGATTTTTATTATCATTTTTTGGGGGTGTAACCACCACGAAGGTCCTAGTACATTTATTTTTATCAATCCAGGTGCCGGAGTTAACATAAATATGTTTGTTACCATCTTCTGCTAAAGTGGTTATAACTCGCGCCTCATGGGTATGTCCAAATATCACTATTCTCTTATCAGAATCAGGGTTATCAAAAAATTGAATCTGTGACTGATCATCCAGATGACTGGATAAAGCTGCCTTCAGCACGGCTTCTTCCAAGGGGATTTTTACTGGAACTAAATTATTATCAAGCCTTTCATCCCAGCCTTCAATAATTCCCTTATGCAAATCAACGTCAATATATGAAGTTTCAGGATCCTGATATGGTAGGAAATCATTTATTGCATAAAAATCGGTTAATCCATCTATACCAGTGTTTATAACCTTTTCTTCAACTCCTTCATTCACTGGGAATTCAGTAATTAGCTCTTTCCATACATTCCAGTAGAGGAAATAGCCAAGTTGTTCTGCACCCAGATCATTTTTGCTGATGACAGGTAGGTTAATATGGTTTTTTGGGCGACCTTCTACAACTGAGCTGGTGGCCATTCTAGTGAAGAAATATCCTGGCGGTAGTATAGATTCAGTGTTGGTGATTGATCGGTTGGAGAAATCAGGTGCGCAGAAGAAATTATAACGGTGCCCATGTTCAATGACCAATTCTGGGAAATCAGGAGGGACATACGCTCCCAGTCCTTTAACATCACGTGCTTCAGATATCCCTGGTAATACGCTTTGAATATCACCGGAATCTATTAGGATGTCATGATTTCCAGGGATATAGATCATTTCAACATTTCCATCTTTTATTATGTTATTTAATGCATCAAATACTGGTTTATTATTCTTAGCCACGGCTTTCACGAAATCGCGTTGTGTTTTCCCGTTAAATGTATCGACATGCATTGGTACGAACCATTCATCAATCAAATCACCAGCAATAACCAGTTCTTTTATATGGGGTGAATACCGAACCTGTTCTAAGAAATCAACTAATACATCCCGGTTCTGGTTAATTTCAGCATAACTGTCGTTTGCACCTAAATGTAAGTCGCTTATAATCAGTATTTGGGATCTTTCATTATTCAAGTCTGTAATGCCTTCTTTGTTTAGATTGAAAGAATAATCGATGGCAAAATATGTATTATATTCTTCTTTTAAAGATGCACCACTTAATGAATTCAATTGGGAGTTGATGGAAAGTTTATATTCCTCACCTTCTGAAAATTTCTCCGATTTATTGATATATAAAGAATCTCTTGAATTCTCTCTAAAGGTTATTTTAATATCTGTTTCTACTTCTTCACCATCAGATCTAATTTTGAAGAGTTTTATTCCATCTGGAATAGTTTTTTCATCCACACCTTCACTGAATGTTAGTTTAATGGGTTTTACTGCATCAACAACTGTTGGGTCTTCTTTTTTATTGGAGTGGGAGATGTTTGATTCAATAGAAAAAGTTTTTTTGACCAATTTTTTAGAAACCATATAGTTAACCTCTTTTATCCAAGTAAATGAACTTCTATTATAATAAAAATAATTTACAATTGTTAATTAGGTTAATTAATTTTTCTCTTTTTATAAATAAACTAATGAAGACACCATTTCTGCAGTGTAGGGTGAGCTGGGGTCACAGTTCTAAATTCTTTTAGAATTAAAATCAGCCTATACTAATTATTTTTGTGCATAGACAATGCAGTGAGTCCCATTTATTTTAGAAAGAATATTTCCATTATATCTGAAATATTTATCCTCTAAATCTTCAGAATTTAAATTTTGAATTATTTTTAAGTTGTAGTTTTCAAGAAATGCGTTTATTTCTCCTTTTTCAATTCCAAAGCACCATGGCTCGTTTCTATCATTTACCCCTTTAAATACTTCAGATTCTCCGTAGTATAAATTTTCTCTCCTTAAGACTGATGAATAAACATAATCAAAAACAACTTCACTTCCCTCTCCAGCGAATTCATCGATTAATTTAAACATGTTATATACTGTGGCGGAGTCTAGATACATTATTAAACCTTCTAAAACAAATTGAGATTTTTGTTTTTTCTTGAATCCTGACTCTAAGAGTTTATCCTTTATTGATTCTTTGTTAAAATCAATAGAAATAAAAATACTCTTGGGATTAATTGCAATTCCCCTATGTTCAAGTTGGTTAATTTTGGCCTTTTGGGTAATAGGAGCATCTAATTCAAAAATTTTAGTCTTTTTAGTTGAATCGGAGAATCTAATACTGCGTGAATCAAATCCCGCCCC